>NZ_JAPZQJ010000367.1:0-6497 GCF_027530405.1 Microcystis sp. LE19-41.2A
ATTATGAATTATGAATTATGAATTATGAACTGGGGAGAATAAATAAAAATAATCTCCTGTCTCCTGCATTTGACAGGCTGTCTGTTGATCGATCGAGAAAGTTTCCTCAGAATTGGGAGTATATGCACAAAGATACTCCTATGTCAACGGTTTTGAAAAATTTTCTTCCTCGCCTCGGTGGATTGGTTATGGTTGCACTGCTCTGCTCGCTTGTGCTGGGGGGATGGCCTCGGCAGGGAAAAGCGGCTCAATCAGTACATTTATCCTACTGGTTGCGATCAGGAATTGAACAACTAGAGGTGGGTAATTATCAGCAAGCTTTGCAGGATTTCAATCAGTCGCTCGAACAGGAAAATAACTTGGCCCTAGCCTACAGTAATCGCTGTTTAACTGAGATTTATTTACAGGATTATCTGCACGCTTGGCAAGACTGCACCCGCTCTTTACAACAGCAATCCGATAATTATCTAGCCTATTTCCATCGGGGTTTAGCTTTTTATCGTTTGGGAGATTATCCACAGGCGCTGACCGATTATAACCAGACTATCCGGCTAGAACCCACCTATTATCAAGCCTACTATAATCGAGGTTTAGTTCAGGCGGCCATGAAAAATTATCCCCTTGCCCTAGCAGATTTTAATCAATCCTTGCGTCAAATTACTAACCAGCAACCCGACACTTTAGCCACTATTTATAATGATCGAGGTTTATCTCATTTAGCCCTCCACAATTTTACCTCAGCTAAAGCGGATTTTACTCAAGCTCTCCGGTTAAATAAAAATAACGCCTCAGCCTACTATAATCTAGCTTGTACCGCTCACCAATTAGGTGAATACGAACGCTCTATCGCTCATTTAAATCAGGCGATTGCCATCGATCCTTTTTATGCCGATGCTTATATTAGAAGGGGATTACTGCGGCATCAATTGGGTTATTATCAATCAGCTTTAGCGGATTTAAATCAAGGAGCAAATCACCTCTATCATCAGGGATTGCACCACAATTATCAGCAAATCCTCGCCCTCATCGAGCAGATCCACCAACAGTTACTTTCCTTACCATCTCCCATTGTTTAAAAGAGCGATCAATATTAGACCTCTTGATAATTAGGGTCTGCTGAAAAAGTTTTTCCTGGGGGTAGGAGTCAGTAGCCGGTCGTCAGGAGCCGGTCGTTTCAGGCTTTGTTGCCCTTGTTTTTTGTACCAAGCGTGTACTACAAGAAGGATAATGCAAGGTTTTTGAAAGTCCCAATCCTATTTTCTTGCACTAACATCGGACTTTAACAGGTCAAAAGCTTTATTTTAAAAGGGTTTTACCATTATTCAGCAAGCCCTAATTAATTTTTCAGGGTTCAAAAACGGCAAAAATAAGGATTAAATGGCATAAAATCTGTAAATAGACCATTTAATTGATTAATGCTTATTTTTAATTCTCCTGACTACTGACTACTGGCTACTGACTCCTAACCCTAACAACGATTTTTGATTTCTACAAGAGGTCTATTATAAAGGAAAGCGCTTCATGGCTGTGACGGCGAGACGGGCATTATCTTTAAGGACTTGGGAAACTCGGGGAATTTGGGGAATTTGCCAGAGAACATCGACGGTGCGCCGTAATAATCGCACTAGATCTCCCTCATCGAGGCTAGTATTTTCGCACAATTCCGGCCAGGATGTCCCTTGGGCCCAACGGGAGGCAATCCCCATCAGTTGGGTTTCTAACCAGACGGGAATAGTTATATCGTAGCGAGATTGAGCTTGATAGAGTAAACGGCGAACTTCTCGCAGACCGGGGGAATTTCCCTCTCCTTGCCGCAAAATATCGATAACTTCTGGCACAGGAGGGTAATTGCACCAAGTATCGGGGCGAGGGGGTTCCGTAATCATGGCGCTGATGGCGGCGGCTAGTTGGCTAGGAGTCAATCGGTCCAAATCTCCGGACATCATCGCTAATCCTAACCAGAGTTCATTTTCCCCGCGAATAGTGGCCGCCGCTTCTCCGAGGGGAGTGGGCAAATAACCCTCTAATGCTTGGAATTCCCGCAAAATCTCGATTAGATTCAGAAATTCTTCCCAGTAGTAGGATTTACGCGATTGTTGTTTTTGGTATTTAATCTGGGTCTTGTGTAACTTATCGCGAGCAATCTCTCGATCGTAGTATAATTTCATCAATCGCCCTGGATTTTTGCGTTTTTGCAGGGGATGAGCGGCAATTTGACTATTGACAATTTCAATTTTTTGTGCTTGTGTTGCCAGTTCCGCCACTGGTGGGATGCCCTGCACTTGTTGGGGGATTAAATCGGCGATCGCCTGAGTATTTTCCTCACCCTTGCGCCAACCCCCTAGGGAAACAGCTTCTAGGGAAGGGGGTATCAGTTCGCCTAATTCCGCGGGAGTGAGAAAACCTCGATCGATCTCGCTAATATCGGCATAGGCGGCTAAATACCAGCGATTATCACTACCTAAACAAACAAGGGTTCGCACTTGACCGGCTCCGTGCAGGGTATTGACGAAGATAGCGGGGACGGGGACGGGAACCTTAATATGTTTGCCCTTGAGATGGAGGATGGTTCCGACGGGAATATTCGGCAATTTTAGATGTATTTCCTGTCTTTTCTGTGCCTCTGACTGACTAGCGAGGATTTTATACAGTCTTTCTTCTTCCCGCAGTCTTTCCCGTAGCTTTTCGTAACTAAAGACCTGCTCCCGTTCGATACCGGCTAATTCCATATCCAACTTAGCCAATTCGGTGGTTAAGGCGGTAATCTGTTGTCGTTCGGGGCTTAACTTCAAACGAGCGAGATATTCGGCGAAACTGCGCTCTAAGAGGTCTTTGGCCTCCTCTAGACTGTGTTTTTGCAGGAGATTTAAGACCATGCCGTAACTGGGCGCAAAACAGCTTTGCAGGGGTTCTGGTTGAGCGATGGCCAGAAAAGCCGCTTCTTTTGCCCCTTCAAAGGGCGTTTGTACTGTCACCACATGGCCCACCGCGTCCATTCCCCGGCGACCGGCCCGGCCGGCAATCTGGACAAATTCCGAGGGAGTCAGCATACTATGGCCATCATCGGTGCGTTTGGAGAGGGCCGAGATAACGGTGGTGCGAGCGGGCATATTAATCCCGGCTGAGAGGGTAGCGGTGGCAAAAACCACCTTAATTAAACCAGCTTCAAAGAGTTGTTCGACTAATTCTTTCCAGAGGGGTAAAATCCCGGCATGGTGAACACCACAGCCCCGGGTGAGGGGTTCCACTTGGTCGGCCCGCACCAATTGGGAAGCACTGGCTAGGAATTCAAACAGTTGATTTTTCGTCTCGGGGGCGGCGGTTAAGAGGCTGAGGAGTTGATCGTCGGACTGGGGGTTATTAGCGAAAAAAGCCAGTAATTTCTGGTGTAGAGGCGGATTTTCGACGGCAAAGAAGGAAAGGGCTAGTTCTTGCAGATTGGGATTATCTTCCAGAAAGAAAATGAGTAAACGGTAGTAAATGGCTCTAGCTTCTTCTTGATTAACGAGATTGAGGTTTTTTAGCTCTCGAATCGCCTGATCGCAACCTTTACGGCTGAAAATGACGTAAATGGCTGGGAGCATATCCTTGTCCCGCAGAGTGGTGACAATCGAGGCGATGGTGGGACAATCTTCTCGTTTTAAGCGTCGGGGTTTGCCGTGGCCGACTTTTGAGCGTAGTTTCGGGTTAACTTTGCTCTGTTTTGGGTCGAGCAGCGGGAATAATCCCTCTTTATTGGCGAAATAAAAGCGCAGGGGGACGGGGCGAAAATCGGAGTTAATTAGCTCGCAGCTGGAGGTCTGTTTATTGTCGCCGGATTGGGGCAGTTGCCGCACCCAGTTAATCCAGTCGGTGAGTTCCCCGGGGTTGCCGATGGTGGCGGAGAGGGCGACTAATTGGATACTAGGGGGACAGTAGATAATTGATTCTTCCCAAACGGTGCCGCGACCTCGATCGCTGATATAGTGACATTCATCGAGAACTAGGGTTTCCACGTTTTCTAGGGAAGTGCCTACCTCACCGATTGGAGTTTGGTACAGCATATTGCGAAAAATTTCTGTAGTCATGACTACAATTAATGCGGAGGGATTGATCACCACATCACCGGTAATCAATCCCACTTCCGCAAAGAGCAGCGGGGAATCCTCATCGCCATCGGTGGGGGTGCGACCGAATTTTTCTTGAAAATCCCGGAATTTTTGGTTAGAAAGAGCTTTCAGGGGAGTGGTGTAGAAAACCCGTTTGCCCCTTTCGAGGGCGCGATAGATGGCGTATTCTCCGATTAAGGTTTTGCCGGAACCGGTGGGAGCGCAGACCACCACTGATTTACCGGCAGCGAGAGCAGCGATCGCCGATTGCTGGAAGTCGTCGAGTTTAAAGGGAAAAATGGTTTTGAGATCCAAAGAAGTAGGGTTGAGGGACTCTTTCACGTCAAGTCTAAGAGGAGAAATTTTTAAAATTGTGGCTATTCTGGCTGGCTTTTTTTATTCTAGTCGAAAAAAGCGGACTTCTAGAAACTAGGGATAAGCTTAAGTAGGTGGGTGGAATTAAATATAAGATGAACGTAGGTTGGGTTGAAGCATGAAACCCAACCCCCGATTATGTTACGCTACCGCTAACCCATCCTACAAATAATTGTGCCTCCCTACTTAACCTTTGGGGGCGATGCCCAATCCCATCATACTTCATCTGTATAAGAAATGCTGTATCACTAATAATTGTATCTCTATTTTGTCCTTAACTTAATTACCTATACTTACTGATGATGATTAAATTTCGTGCTGAAGACTGTCTAATTTTATTGGTTGATGATGTCGGTAAAAATCTCCAATTGGCTGTGAATATTCTTGATTCTGCTGGTTATGCCACTATTTATGCTAGTAGTGTTAAACAGGCAATAATAGAACGAGTAGAAACTGCTAATCCTGACCTAATTCTTCTTGACTTAATGATGCCAGAGATGGGGGGAATAGAACTTTGTCGAAGACTAAAAAGTAATGCTTTATACGCTCATATACCGATTATTTTTGTAACAGATAGTGAGGAAAAAGAAGATATTATCAATGCTTTTAATTCTGGGGCTGTGGACTACGTAAATAAACCCTTTTATAGTTGGGAACTGTTAGCCAAAGTTAAAATTCATTTAGAACTGAAAAAAACCCAAGAAGAACTGAAAAATATCAATTATCAACTAGAAAAGCTAGTCAGAACTGATAGCCTAACTGGGGTAAATAATCGTCGAGAGATTCTCGCCTTGGGCGAGAAAGAATTGCAACGATGTCGTCGTTATCATCGTTATTTTTCGCTTGTATTCATTGATATCGACCATTTTAAACATATTAACGATACCTTTGGTCATCTCCTAGGGGACAAAACTTTAATTACTGTCGCTGGGGCAATTAAAAACTGTCTGCGTCAAGTGGATAGTTTTGGGCGCTTTGGGGGCGAGGAATTTGTCGCTATTCTCCCAGAAACTAATCTTGAAGATGCTGCTACCACAGCCTGGCGCATTTGTCAAGTAATTAACAAGTTAAATATTGAAATTGATCGACAAAAAGTGCGAGTTACTGCTAGTATTGGTGTGGCAACATTTAGCCCTGAAGATAATAATCTAGAAGCGGTGATCGAGCGGGCTGATCGTGCCATGTTTGCCGCTAAAAATCAAGGTAGGAATCGAGTTAGTTTAGGTAAAACAGTATGAAAAATTTGTTATTGATTCTTGGTTTTTTGCTCTTGGGTGTAGCCCCAAGTTTTAGCGCCGATCTCGATACAATTATACGCCGGGGAAAATTAATTGTCGCTGTCAAAAATAATCTCCCTCCCCTCGCTTTCCTTGATTCTCAGGGTAATCTGCAAGGATTGGAAATCGACATCGCTAAACGTCTAGCGTCAGAAATTCTCGGTTCTGACAGTGCTATTATTCTCAAACCCGTTAGTAATCAAGAACGTTTACAGGTGGTTATTGATGATCGAGTAGATTTTGCGATCGCTCGTGTGGCGATTACTCCTGCACGTCAGCGCTTAGTGGATTTTAGCCCCTTTTATTACCTCGATAGCAGCGGTTTTGTGACGAAAAACCCGCAATTGCAGCGTTTAGAAGACTTAGCTAACTCTAGAATCGCCGTACTCAACGGCTCGACGACAATCGCCCTTGTGCGTTCCAATTTACCTAAGGCTACCCTGCGCGGGGTTGCTTCCTATCAAGAAGCTTTAAATTTACTGGAAACGGGGGAAATAGACGCTTTTGCGGCTGATAATAGCCTTTTAACCGGTTGGGTGCAGCAATTCTCCAATTATCATCAATTACCGATCCAGTTGGGTGCGATCGCTCTAGGAGTCGTTCTCCCTAAAGGTTTACAGTACCAAAGTCTCCGAGAACGCGTCAATCAAGCGATCGAGCGGCTAGAATCCACCGGCTGGTTAGCAGAACGGGTGAACTATTGGGGACTCCCCCTGAGAATTCGGGAAATGGGAAGATAGGGTGTGGGGTGTGGGGT
>NZ_JAPZQJ010000264.1:0-4303 GCF_027530405.1 Microcystis sp. LE19-41.2A
AAAGCCACTCTTAATCGTGTCTTGGAACGAAATAGAGGCTTTTAAAGACTGCGTACATGGAGAATTAAAACAAGAATTACCCTCGAAAAGCCTATTTTTCCACTAAGTATTTATGCTCATTGCAAAGGTGAGATGCTCCCGTGCTACGCTCCCACCACTCCACCCTCAGCCCGATTGCGCCTACCCCGCGAACTGGCGGATAATTCTCGCGACTTCCTTGAAATTTGATGAGTTATAGGACTTGGTTTCTTTCTAGAATGCGTTCCACAAAATCTCGATCTCGCGCTCGATTACGGTGATAATTTGTAAAATATTTCTAGATTCGCCAGGTTGAACGTTTAACTCATCTCCTACATGAACATGATCGGGAAAATTGGGTAGATCGGGAAAATGTTCTACGTTATCCCAGCGTTTTCTTAACTTCTGTTTGCTTGCGTCCATCCATTGATAGCGATAGCTTATTGTAACGATCCAAACCTTGCGAATATAATCGGCTATCTCCATCTAATTTGATCGTAAACTTATCTCTTTTCTAGCTGCCAATAGCATTTCATAATAAACATTCCACTCGAAATAATCCATAGCGTCCCCTAGCTCACCAGAACGAAATCTAGGAGAGAATTCTTCCGAACTCATGGGATATTGATTTTCGTATTGCTTGACACGGGTTTCTAAATCCAAAATTTGAGCGTTAATCTGCAAATTTTCCCGTTGTTCGCTCTCAATTTTTCGATTCAGTAACTCTCTTTCTTCCTCGGAGAGAGAGAGAATAATTCGCACGAGAGAATCAATCAGTTGGGTGTTCATTGTCCTTAAAATCCGAGATAGGATTATTTCCCGTGAGAACTGTAGCGGATTCGATCGGGAGCCGCTGCCATAACTTCTAGGAAATAATAGGTGGATGAGGCTGTACCTATCCACCCTAGATATCTAAATCTGCGGGGCTAAATTTCTTGTGAATCTGAGGAAAACCTAACTGTTTAATCACTTGATGTTTGCGTTCTTCCTCAAGGAATTGCAAATTATTATAATTAACCCAGTGAATACAGTTAACTGGACAAGTCTCGATCGCTTCTTGAATAATTTCTTCTTCGTCACCGTCCTGATTATAGACGCGAGAGCGACCGTATTCGCCTTCAATAAAAAAGGTATTGGGGGCAACGTGGGCGCAGTGTTTACAACCGATACAAGTGACCTCATCGACGTAAACCGCTTTCTGGCGCTGTAAACCACCCAATTCAGGCTCAAAACCAGTGCGATCGGGGGAATCTCTCAGGAATCCCCCTAACTCTGGTTCAAAACCAGAGCGTTCGGGAGAAAAATCAGCCATTAGGCACTCCAACGTTGTACCACTAGACGAATGGAACCATCAGTATTTTTTTCCTGTGCTGCCACCTGAAAACCCTGTTTAGCAGTTTCTGCCAGGATGGTGTGGTAGGCATAACCTTGATTTACTTTTCTTAAAAATCCTTCTACGGTTAGGGGTTGTTGCCAGTATTGCAAATCCGCAACTAACTCGTACTCGTTACCATTCCAGCGAAAACCGATATCGTAATTGTTATCCTGCTCGATTACCACCTCTGCGGTTAAAGTTTGACCTTGATAACCTTTGACGGGGTGGGAACCCTCTTTCCATTCCATCCCCATATCGCTCAGGGCGGCTTTTAGGTAGGATAGATCGCGGATTTTGGTTTTGATATTGCTAAAGTGTGACATGGCTTTTCAGTGGCTTAAATAAAGGGATTGGGAAAAATGAAAAATTACCAGTCGCTAAAAGTGGCTGCGTTGCTGACTTTCTCTGACTGGCTGACGGTTTGATGGTAATAATCCGAGGTTTTCTCTTGAGACATCAGCTGCCCGAGTTGTGCCTCGATCGCCGCCGTCACCTCTTGACAAGATGAACCGACTATGCCTGTCACCTTTTCCATGACGCGACCATCGGGATAGATAATAAACTCTAGGCTTTCCATGCTCATAGCTCTTCTCGGCGTGATCTGGGGTTTGCAAAGCTCCCTATCGTTTTAATTTACGATAGTTTGCTAATCGTAGCAATCTGGTTAAAATTTTAGCAAAACTTTATATTACGTCACCTAACCACTTTCATTTTTTGTAAGTTTCCCGTAACTTTTCTTCATCGTCAAGGGCGAACCTTGACCCAGGAGGCACAATTTAACAAAACTACACAAAAAAGACGACCTGAAGCGATAAATTGAAAATAAAGGAGATGCAACGGCGAACCACGACCGCCGAGATCATAGAATTTTGTCTATAGGAATCAAAACAAGTATGAATAAACAAATAGCCAGCGATCGCCTTCGGATCGGTGTTTTAGGTTTTGGTGGTTTGGGACAGGCTGCCGCTAGAATTCTCGCCCCCAAACAGGAAATGCTCTGGACTGCCGCCGCCGATAAAGCTGGTTTTGCTTACCACAAAGACGGTCTAGATGTCAATACCTGTAACAAAATTTATCATGACCAGGGTTCGATCGGTTATCTGGAAAATTACGGCAGTCTCAGCCAAAACAGTATCGAGGAATTAATCAAAACTGCCGACGTAGAAGGCTATTTTCTCGCCTTGCCGAATTTACCCAACAATTTCATGGCCGATATCGCTAAAACTTTCATTCGCTTGGGTTGGCGCGGGGTTTTAGTCGATGCGCTCAAACGTACCAGCGCCATGGAACAAATCTTAGCACTACAAGCAGACCTAGAAGCCGCCGGCATCACCTACATGACCGGCTGCGGCGCTACCCCCGGACTGTTAACTGCTGCCGCTGCCCTAGCTGCCCAGAGTTATGCAGAGATTCATAGCGTTAAAATTACCTTCGGCGTGGGAATTGCCAACTGGGAGGCTTATCGGGCCACTATTCGCGAAGATATCGCCCATTTACCCGGTTACGACCCAGAAACGGCGCACCGGATGAGTGATGCGGAAGTGGAAATGCTGTTAAATAAAACCAATGGCATTCTCAGCCTCGAAAATATGGAACACGCAGACGATATTATGCTGGAATTAGCCGGAATCTGTGGACGCGATCGGGTTTCCGTCGGGGGTGTGGTGGATACGCGCAACCCGAAAAAGCCCTTGAGTACCAATGTTAAAGTCACGGGGCGGACTTTTGAAGGCAAAATTTCCACCCATACCCTCACTTTAGGTGATGAAACCAGTATGGCGGCTAATGTCTGCGGGCCGGCTTTCGGTTATCTGAAAGCGGGGGTTTCCCTACATCGTCGCGGTATCTACGGATTATGGACAGCAGCGGAGATTATGCCGCAATTTGTGCGCTAGGGGTTTCTCTGCCGTAAAATAGCTAAAACTTTCGGGAAAATAGCGGGTAAGGGAGCGATCGCTTCTAGGCTCTCTCCCGTGACCGGATGTACTAAAATTAAACGATGGGCATGGAGTAATTGCCCGGGTAGATTAATCCCGATGGAACGACCTGAACTATAGAGGGGATCCCCAAGAATCGGATGACCGATTTGGCTGCTATGAACGCGAATTTGATGAGTTCTGCCAGTTTCTAGGCGAAATTCCATTAAGGTGTAGTTGCCCAGTCTTTCCTTGACTTGCCAGTGAGTGACGGCATTTCTACCGCCTTTTTCCACGGCAATAATAGCCATCTTTTGCCGATCGCTGCGGTGACGACCGATCGGCAGATCAATTGTACCTGTCTCCGTTTTGGGGACACCGTGGACGAGGGCGATGTATTCCCGGCGGGCAGTTTTGGTTTTTAATTGTGCCTGTAGGTGTTGATGAGCCTGGTCGGTTTTGGCAATAACGATCGCACCCGTGGTATCCTTATCTAAGCGGTGGACTATACCGGGGCGTTGAATTCCACCAATTCCAGCTAAATTCGGGCAGTGATGTAGTAAAGCGTTGACCAAGGTTCCCGATTCGTGGCCGGGAGCCGGATGAACCACTAAATCGGCAGGTTTATTGATAATAATCAGATAGTCGTCTTCGTAAAGAATATCAAGCTCGATCGCCTCGGCGGTTAATTCGAGGGGTTGACTGTCGGGAATGGTAATCTTTAAGCGATCACCTTGACCAACTTTAGTATTTTTATTAGTGCAAATTTGACCATTTAACTGTATATATCCCTGTTCTATCAGTTTTTGCAGCCTCGATCTCGATAAATCGGGCAATTGTGACCCCATCCAAGCATCTAAACGTTCTTTTTTTCCCGCAACTTCTAAGTTTAATTGGTTCATCGGTTTTTAGTTATCAGGGTGTAGGGTGTAGGGGAGAAGGGAGGGGGCAGGGTGTGGGGTGTGGGGTGTGGGGTGTGGGGTGTGGGACTTAT
>NZ_JAPZQJ010000349.1:0-9365 GCF_027530405.1 Microcystis sp. LE19-41.2A
CAAGCTTTTCTGGTCGGAACCCCCTAAGCCGAGTTTTCAAGGTGCTGCGCCGTCCACTTGGTTTTCGAGACTGGCCTTTTAATTCTAACGTAAAGCCAACCTAGAACGGCGGGGTTTCAGACCCAAAATTTCCGATGACAATCGCAACGGCCCACTTAAGAGAACGATCCATTATTTTCCTCCCTCGTCTCTATAACGGCCACAGGGATTTACTCTCGTTATTGCAGTTGGGAAATCGCGCCAAGCGCGGAACAAACTGGGAAACGATCTAACTCAATTATCTCTTGCTTTGGCCACCGAGAGATGGTAGGATAGGGGGTTTGTGATTTTTCTTAATAATCCCCCTCGCCTACGCCTACACGAGCTTCAAATCCCCTTCAGAGCAGTCCTATCCGTAATTTGAAATAACTCCTCAATGCTCCCCCATTTCGCCCCCCTAGAGGAGAGAATTGCCGCGCTCAAAACCTCTAGCCGGGGAATAACAACGACTAGCAATTAAACCCAAAACTAACCACCAGAGGGTACTAACCTGGGGACGATACCAAACTGTATCAAAGAAACCGTGGGCAAGAATTCCGGCCATAGCGGCAATTGCCCCGATTAACCAAAAGCCTTGACTATCCATTTTATCCCGTAAAAGTTTAATTTGATGGATGCCTTGGCCGATAGTTGTAACTAATAACCAGAGGAAACAGGTAAAACCAATGATTCCCGTTTCTACCATGATTTCTAATACCACAGAATAGGCACTTAAAGCCGTGTATTTTGGCTTCATGAATAGGGGGTAAATTTTCTTAAAAGCATCATTACCCGGTCCGATGCCCAAAAGCGGATAAGTTTGAATCATGCGGATAACTGCATCCCAAACATTAATCCGAAAGTTATTACTACTATCTTCCCGGCCGGCGAAAATACTCATCACCCGAATTCGCAGCGGTTCCACCAATAAAATCGCCCCTAAAACCACCACGGCTAAACCCCCTAAAACTAAGGGTAAAAGCCATGTTTGCCAAAATAAAGGTAGATAACTTTTGAACCAATAAAATAATAGCAATAAGAAGACAATTCCTAAGACCATCAAACCAATCCAACCGCCACGACTCTCGGTAAAAAATAAACAAGCGGCATTGGCTAAAGTTAATAAAGCCGCTAAAATTTTCGGTAGCCATCCCTGCCACACAAACAAGGCTGCACCGCTAAAAGCAATACCAGGGAATAAATAACTAGCTAATAAATTAGGATTACCGAGATAACTATAAACCCTAGTATCTCCGGCTAATTCTGAAGTGGGATCGTTCCAAGTTGCTAACTGTTCCGCACCAAAAATTTGCTGACGAATGCCGTAGATGCTGACTGCTAAGGCGGTTAAAACTAAAGTAGTCAGAATCCAATTTGTTAGGCGTGGTGAGCGCATGATTCGGGCGGTAAAGGCAAAAAAGATGAGATTGAGAGTTAATTTAATTAATCCTTCCAAGGCTGCGGTTTTAACGGGAGAAAAAGCCGTAGAAACCGTGGCAATTCCCCAATATAAAAGTACCAAAAGATGTATGGGTGTCACCCCAATTTTGCCTTCATCCACAAGGGTTAAGAGTAGCCAATAACCCGCTATTGCTAACAGCAAAAAACCGATTTGACTGGTGGAGAAAAACGGCGCAGTGGCGATAAGGAGAGAGATTAACAGCGCACCCATCAGTTCTGTCCACTGCACAAACTGGCTACCCTGTCGCCATTGACTAAAAAGGCCGACGAAACGATGCAGATAGCTATATTTTGACCAAGAAGCGGGCGAAAAGTTCAATAGGGTGATTTGTTTCCAAAAAGCATTCATAGGGTTTTTAGTTGCGGTTGTCACCAGCAAACTTTGATTAAGATACCGATTGTATCTTAATTGTTGACTCTTGGGAGCGAAAAGAGTTTCAGTCTGGTGTCTTAGGGCAGCTTCACACAGTCAAAACCTAATAGTATAACCAGTCTAGGCATGGGGTGAACGTAAAGCTTGACCTAAACGAGTTAAGCCTTGGGAACAGTCAAAACGATCGAGATGTACTTCAATAAATGATAGGCGATCGATGTTACCCTGGGCAATCGATAAAGCCTTTTCTAATTCCCCTTCTGTCCTGACTTGACAACTCCAACTTTCCCCGTTAAATACTGCTGGTAATTGGTGATATTTCCACGGTTGTAGATCATTATAAATATTATCCTGAATTACCCGCTCGATCGTGTAACCGTCGTTATTAATTAAAAAGATAATTGGATTGAGATGGTGACGGATAATTGTCGAAAGTTCTTGGGCGGTCATTTGAAAAGCACCATCCCCCACAAAGACGATAGGACGAGTATTTGGTGCGGCAAAAGCTACTCCTAAACAGGCGGGAATTGAATAACCAATAGAGAGATAAAATGCTTGACCGATAAAGTCGGTTTTTTGGGGCATTAATAAATCAATTGTGGCAATAATTGCGTCCCCTGTATCAGAAATAACAAAAGATTCTTGAGCGATAAAATGATTCATTCGCTCATAAAAACGAGCATTAGTTAATTTTTGCTCTGCCACGGCGATGAATTCTAAATTCTTCAATTCGGCCGCAGGTTTAATCTCTAGTGTAGCCGCTTCTTTGTGACTTAGCTTATTAATTAAACCCTCGATAAAATCCCCTAGGAATACTGGTTGATAGAAGTGATGTTTAATCTTGATCTTCTCGGAATTGGCATTAATCAAATTATTGGGATTTAAATTAGCCGTAAATCCGCCTAAATTCATATCGGACATGATCGCCCCTAAACAGAGGACACAATCGGCATTTTCCACCCGTTGACTAACGTATTCGCGACTTAATGCCCCCACATAAGTGCCGATAAATTGCGGCTGCATTTCCGAAATTGACGACTTACCTAAAATAGTGGTGGCTAAGGGATAACCCGTTACCTCTAAAAGTTTCAGCAACTTATCCTGGAGTTTAAACCGATGGAATTCTACCCCTGCTAAAATAATTGGTTTTTCCGCTTTTTCTAATAAAAAAGCCGCTTCTTCAATGGCTTCTTCTAAAGCGGCAGCATCCGTGAGATTATCGGTTAAATAAATTGGCTTTTCTGAGGGGATACAGGGACGATAGACTAGATCCCGGGGAATTTCGATATACACGGGACGTTTGTGATGCAAACAAGCGGCTAAAGTTTGATCGATTTGACTGGCTGCTTGGGCAGAATTAGTGAGAATAACCGAGGCAACCGTGACTTTTTCCATGATGGACAATTGCAGATTATAATCGCCCGTGGTGTGGTGTAATAATAAATTATCCCGGCGAATCGAGCGATCGGAAGCCCCACTAATTACCACCAGGGGAACTCTTTCAGCGTAAGCACCGACCACAGCATTAACTAGGCTAAATCCCCCGACTCCGTAGGTGACACAGACAGCGCCCATACCTTTGACTCGCGCGTAGGCATCGGCGGCATAACCCGCGTTAAGCTCATTACAGGTACAAACTAATTCGATCGGACTTTCCACCAAAACATCCATCAAATCGAGGACATAATCCCCCGGCACCCCGAAAACATGATTAACCCCTAAATTATGGAGACGCTGGCATAAATATTCGCCGATCGTGATCATAGCAATTTTCTCCCCTGTGTTGGCACTTTCACGCCGATCATAACGATTTTTTCAAAAAATAGGCTCATGCCCAGTAATGAACTAGAAAGTAAAAATCAGCAGACTTTAATTAAGTAGCTGTTTGCAATTAAATAGAAGATAGGTTTTGCACTCGATCCCCCCTGCCCCCCTTAATAAGGGGGGTGCCGACAGGCGGGGGGATCTTAGAGTTTTTTCCGCAGACCCTAATTATATCTAGCGCTGGTGATCAATGCTATAGTATAAAATCTGGGGTTTTTCTCTTGGGTGTAAAAAAATATCTGCGGCACTTTTTCAGGTATAATTTTTACAGGAGATTCCCTAAAACTTTCGACTTAAATAAGGCTGACTGTTAATGATTTTTACTGAATTAGTTTTGCAAAATTTCGGTCCATACGCCGGTCGTCAAGTGATTAATTTACGTCCCGAAAAAGACAACAATTCCTGTCCGATTATCCTTTTGGGAGGCATGAATGGGGGCGGTAAAACTACTTTAATGGATGCAATTCGTTTGGCTTTGTACGGTGCGCGGGCCAAGTGTTCTACTCGCAATAATTTAAGTTATGCCGAGTTTCTCAGTCAAGCAGTTAATAATCAAGCTTCCCTCATCGATCAAGCTAGAATTGAACTGGCTTTTGAACATCTAGTTAATGAACAATGGCGACAATATCGTATCGTTAGATACTGGACAAAACAGCCCAAAGATGGTAAGGATACCCTCGGTATTTTAGATGAGGATTGGCCCGATCCTGCCTTAGCTAATACTTGGGATGAATATATTGAAACTTTATTACCTTTGGGTATTTCTAACCTCTTTTTATTTGATGGGGAACAGGTAAAAGAATTGGCAGAACAGGATGTACCTCCTGACAGCGTTAAGGATTCGATGCAGACTTTATTAGGGTTAGAATTAGCGGAAAGATTAGCAGTTGATCTTGATATTTTGGCTAGTCGCAAGCGCCGGTTATTAGCAGCAGAAAATGAACTGGCAACTATTGAAGCTATTGAGAAAAAATTAGCCCAGTACCAAGAAGATTTAGAATTGGCTCGGCAAGAGATGGAAACTCAACAAAAAAATTTAGATTTAGTTAGAAATGATTTTGATGCAGTCTCGGATAAATTTCGCATTGATGGCGGCAAAATTGCCGCCGAAAGAAGTCAATTAGAGAGCAGAAAAAAGGAGGTAGATAAAAAGTTAGATAAACAGAGAGAATATTTAGGTCAATTGGCGGGAGAGTTATTACCATTAAAGTTAATTTTCCCTCTCCTAGAAGCGGCTAAAATTCAGGGAGAAAAAGAGCTAAAAGTTCAATCGGCTAAGGTCGCTCAATCGGTTTTAGAATCCAGAGATAAAAAGTTACTGGCTTATTTAGAACAACTAAGTTTAACTTTAGAACAATTAGAGAATATTAGGGAGTTTTTAGAGCAAGAAAATAAGTTTTTAGCTGAGGATAACGATTCTTTCGTTACTTCTTACTTAGATTTAGACGAGGAGGCGATCGAGTTATTAAATCGAGTCTTAACCCATCAACTACCGGCACAAATTAACCTCGCTCATCAAGCAATAGAACAATTAAGAAATCTGGAAGCTGACTTAGATAATTTAGAGCGAGAATTAGCAGTAGCAGCCTCTCCCGAAGAATACGAAACCCTGAGTAATAACTTAAAAACCGCTCAGAAAAACTATCTAAATGCTCAAGCAGAATACGAGCAAAGCCACAAAAATTACGAGGAAATTAAAAAGAAAATTGAGAAAAATAAAAAAGAATTATTTGCCTATAGTGAGAAAGCTTTAGAATCGCAAAATAACGAACATATCGTTAATGCTATTGTCAAAGCACAGCAAACTTTAAAAGTATTTAAGGAACGCTTAACTTTAAAAAAATTAAATAGATTAGAGGGAGAAGTGGCGGAATGTTTTCGTTATTTATTGCATAAGTCCGATCTGGTGCAGAAAATAGCGATCAATGCTGATACTTTTGGTCTATCTCTCTTTGGCCCCGATGGACAAAATGTGCCTAAACACCGTCTTTCTGCCGGAGAAAAACAACTATTAGCGATCGCTTTTTTGTGGGGATTAGCGCGAGTCTCCGGACGAGATTTACCCATCGCTATCGATACACCCCTCGGACGTTTAGATTCTTCCCATCGCCATAATTTAGTTGAACGTTATTTTCCCGCCGCTTCCTCTCAAGTCATCCTCCTCTCTACCGATACAGAAATTGGACAAAATGAGCTACTCTTATTAGAAGAACAGGAAGTAATCGCCAGAAAATACCTGCTAGAATATAATTCCCAACAACGTCAAACCACTATTCACCCCGACCGCTACTTTTGGTAAGATTATGACTGAGATAAATTCCCACGAAATCCTCGCCCAATTAACTTGAGACATCGGGTATTACTTCCAATTTTATCACTCAATCCAAGCCTTTGGGGGGGGAGAGTCGGGTCTCTGGGTTCTTAATGGAGACATTGAGAATCTAAGCCGTCTCGTCGAAGCAAGGAATTTCTAACAGCAATGTGGAAAGAATCCCCCGTCACAGCCTAGCTTGACGGTGGGAGTATGTCAACTGACTTGACAGTAAAACAACCCCACTCGCTTTTTGTTGCTCTACTTTGGGGTAGGATTCAAGAGCGCTGTTTAGGGATAAATGACTGTTCGTCGGCGCTATTGTCTAGTTTTTGAGCGTTTTTTCCAGCTGGGCTACCCTTGCTTTCTGTTGCTTCAAATCGGCTAGTTGTTTTAGTAATTGTTCTCTTACTTCATAGCGATAGGCAAAAAAATGCTCACCTATCCCTAGGGTCGCTAGATACTCTTCTAGCAGACGGGGTTTGACCCAGGCAATCACCGCCAGTTGCCACCAGAAACGGAACCGCGTCGGTCGGACAATCCCCTGCCGCCAGAGCAAGGAACGGAACAATTGCCACTGTTGCCCATCTAATTTACGGTTCGATTTGCCGCGCCATCCCCCCATCATCATGAAATGGTTGAAGGTTCGTTTCAGGTAGTTAACAGGATCGTAGATTTCCCAGAAAGCGTCGATGTATTCTTCGGTAATCTCTTCCACCGGGCGAGTTGGCTCAAAGTTCATCATGGCTCCCTGATGGAAAGTGCCCATGCCATCCACCAGACGACCTTCCCGTTGCAGGCGATTCCACAGGGCGGTATTTTGCAGTGCCTGGAGCAGGCTAAACTGCCCCTGGGGAATACTCGCCTCCATAATAAAATCTTTGATCCGCTGCCCTGCGCCAGGTTTCTCATTGTCAAAACCGATAATGAAGCCAGACATAATCTGCAGCCCCATGCGGGTAATTTTGTGACAGGATTCGATCAGGGATTGGCGGGTGTTTTGAACCTTGTTAATGCCCATTAAGCTATCGGTATCTGGTGTCTCAATCCCCATAAACACCAGCATAAAGCCGGCCTTGACCATTAACTCGATCAGTTCACTGTCTTCGGCCAGATTAAGGGAAGCTTCCGTAATCAGTTTAAAGGGATACTGGTGTTGTTCCATCCAGGGGATCAACTCCCGCAGAAACACCTTGGCATTCCGCTTATTGCCAATGAAGTTGTCATCGACAACAAAAATGTAGCGCCTCCAGCCCAGTTGATATAACGTCTCCAACTCAGCCAACATTTGTTCTGGGGTTTTGGTGCGCGGTTTGCGGCCATAGAGGTTGATGATGTCACAAAATTCGCATTGAAAGGGGCAACCGCGAGAAAACTGCACGGTAATCGCCAGATAGGCATCCAGATCTAGTAGATCATAGCGGGCGATCGGTGTCATGGTGACATCGGGTTTCTCGCTGGCTCTAAAGACACCACTCGGTTCACCCCGCTCTAGGGCTGCCAGGAACAGAGGGATTGTCAGTTCTCCTTCATCCAGAATCAGGTAATCTGCTCCAGCTTTTTGGGCAACTTCTGGATAGGAGGTGGGGTAAGGCCCGCCCACCGCCACTTTTTTACCCAACTGCAACCCTTTGGCAATCAATTCTTGAAAGTCCTTTTTCTGAATGATCATGGCGGAGATGATGACCAAATCGCACCACTCCCAATCGGAAGCCGTTTCTAATCGGACATTGCGATCAACAAACCGGATTTCCCAATCCGATGGTAACAGGGCTGCCACCGTAATTAAACCCAGGGGCGGATTGGTTGATCTTAAACCGGCTAGATCTAAAGTCTCTTGATAGGACCAAAAGGAGTTGGGCATCAGCGGCCACAGTAATAGGGCTTTCATTCAGGTGTCTCCAATGAAGAAGCTAGATGCTTTACATACTAGCCACAAAGCCCAAGTCGATCAAGACTTTTTTTTACTAATAAATTAGTTCTAAATAGGGTCTGCTGAAAAAGTTTTTCCTGGGGGTAGGAGTCAGTAGCCGGTCGTCAGGAGTCGGTCGTTTTAGGCTTTGTTGCCCTTGTTTTTTGTACCAAGCAATGTACTACAAGAAGGATAATGCAAGGTTTTTGAACGTCCCAATCCTATTTTCTTGCACTAACATCGGACTTTAACAGGTCAAAAGCTTTATTTTAAAAGGGTTTTACCATTATTCAGCAAACCCTATATACATTCAAAAACACTAAATTTAACCAATAAAATAAGGACGCTGCCAATTGCGTCCTCAAGGTATCTGGAAAAGGCTTTTTTCCTAGACTTTCCGAGAGTAGTATTCCACTACTAACAGTTCATTAATCGAGAGGGCAATCCATTCTCTTTCCACAACGCCATTCACTTTGCCCACAAGGGTGTTTTTGTCAAATTCCAAATGACTCGGCAGGTTGGCTAAACCGGGGTATTCCATATTTCTTTTGACGAGATCCTGGGAACGCTCTTGATTTCTAACTCCAATCACATCACCCGGACGGCACTGATAACTGGCAATATCCACAACTCTACCGTTAACGGTGACGTGACCGTGATTGACTAATTGTCGCGCCCCCGGAATTGTCCCAGCCATACCGAGGCGGAAAACGGTATTATCCAGACGCATTTCTAGGAGTTGCAGCAGTACCTGACCAGTGGAACCAGTAGCCCGGCGAGCTTTGCGGACATAGCGAACTAATTGTTTTTCGCTGACACCGTAGTTAAAACGCAGTTTTTGTTTTTCTTCTAGACGAATGGCATATTCTGAACGTTTTTTGCGGGCCTGGCCATGTTGCCCCGGTGCATAGGCACGACGGGCATTTTTACGGGTTAACCCTGGTAATTCCCCTAAACGACGCACAACGCGCAAGCGCGGTCCTCTATAACGAGACATACAGACAGTCTGCTCCTATTTAAATTTATCCCAAAACTATTATCATAGCACAAATTAAGTAATTTATTTGGGGTGTGGGAAGTGGGGTAGTGGGAAAGTGGGGAGGTGGGGTGTAGGGTGTAGGGTGTAGGGTGTGGGGTGTGGGGAGAATAAATAAAAGCAATCTCCTGAATACTGACTCCCGACTCGGAGAATACTGATCACTGATTACTGATTACTGATTACTGATCACTGATTCAAGCCTGACGGCAGCTGATGTATTTTTTTCATCGGAAATTTTGGGTCTGAAACCCCGCCGTTCTAGGTTGGCTTTACGTTAGAATTAAAAAGCCAGTCTCGAAAACCAAGTGGACGGCGCAGCACCTTGAAAACTCGGCTTAGGGGGTTCCGACCAGAAAAGCTTGGCCGGGTAAAAAGTCGCGCGCAACAAGTACAAGAAGCTATAGGCGGTCAACGTACCGTGGGACAC
>NZ_JAPZQJ010000459.1:0-1614 GCF_027530405.1 Microcystis sp. LE19-41.2A
AATATTTACACCGTCCTAACCGCCGATCACGTCCTTTGCGGAGAAATGGCACGCACCGACAGCTGTGCTGATTACACCTACACCGTCGTCACCAGCGACGGCAAAACTCGAAACATCGAGAAAAGCACCATCATCCGGCAGAAAGGGGTAGATTTAGCAGTTTTTCAGTTTGAAAGCCGAGACAATTATCCCGTTGCGGAAATAGCGAATTATAACCCAAATACCGATGATTTTGTTTTTGCGGCAGGCTTCCCCAAAATTGGCGACAATCCCTCGAAATGGTTGTTTAGTGGAGGTAGAATCAAAGATCAAGAAATGGGATTACTACTAACCCGCCAAAGTGACTTAAGCAATGAACAAGGGGCAGTATTAAAAAGTGTCAGTTCTTTAACCGGAGGCTATGAATTAGTTTATACTAGCATCACATTTGGGGGAATGAGTGGTGGTGCAGTCTTAGACTCCCAGGGGAGAGTAATAGGGATTCATGGACGTTCAGAAGGAGCAGGGGTAGGGAAAATTCAGTTAGGGTTTAGTTTAGGGATTCCCATTAGCACTTTTATCGGATTGCAAGAAAGATTGAAGGTAAAACCGCAATTATTAACCACTGCTCAACCCCAAGTTAGTCCGCAACAACAACAAGAAATTATTCAAGCGATTACTGGTGTTATTGTTCCTAATACCAATGCGAAGGCGGATATTTGGATAGAAAGGGGAGGACAATTATGGCGGTTATTCAGGTTTGAGGAAGCAATTAAAGCCTTTGATGAAGCGATTAAGCAAAATGACCCCGAGAATGTCTATTTAGCGTGGTATGGGAAGGGATTAGCGTTAGGTGAGTTAGGTAAAGCTCAACCAGCTATAGAAGCTTTGCAACAAGCGATTAATACCTTACCTAAACGGGAAGATTTAAAGAACTTTCACAGTAGTATTTTACAACAGCAAAGTGCAGTTTATCGCTATTTAGAAAATTATGAGCAAGCCTTAACGGTGATTAATCAGGCGATTTCTCTGGTTCCCAATAACCCCAATCACTATAACGAGAAATCCGCAGTATTAAGTCGATTAAAACGCTATGATGAGGGATTAGCGGCGATTACTCAGGCAATTCATCTCGCTCCCCGTGCTGCTTGGTATGTCAATCGAGGGATTCTTTACCGTCGCCAACAAAAATACGAATTAGCCCTCTCTGACTGGAACAAAGCCATTGAACTTAATCCTAATTATGCTATGGCTTACTACAATCGTGGGGTTCTTTACGATGACCAAAAAAAATACGAATTAGCTTTAGCTGACTGGAACAAAGCTATTGAACTTAATCGTAATTTTACTGAGGCTTACAACAATCGGGGGGTTCTTTACCAAAACCAAAAAAAA
Organism: Microcystis sp. LE19-41.2A; assembly: GCF_027530405.1. Lineage (NCBI taxonomy): Bacteria > Bacillati > Cyanobacteriota > Cyanophyceae > Chroococcales > Microcystaceae > Microcystis > Microcystis sp. LE19-41.2A. Next base: position 1,375 of record NZ_JAPZQJ010000459.1, read on the forward strand.
TACGATTTAGCCCTCTCTGACTACAGCAAAGCTATTGACATTAATCCTAATGATGCTAAGGCTTACTACAATCGGGGGCTTCTTTACCGTCTCCAAGAAAAATACGAATTAGCTTTAGCTGACTGGAACAAAGCTATTAAAATTAATCCTAATGATGCTGGGGCTTACTACAATCGGGGGCTTCTTCACAGAGACTTGCGGAAATACGATTTAGCCCTCTCTGACTTCAGCAAAGCTATT
>NZ_JAPZQJ010000496.1:0-1548 GCF_027530405.1 Microcystis sp. LE19-41.2A
GAATTTTCCTTGGACTTCCCCAATCCTAGGGATTCGGTTTGAGATGTTTGAAGAGGGTTTAGAGGTCTTTTATCCCAATGGGGAACGATTTAAAGACCCTGAAACCCTCTTTGAGGAACGCAACCAAGCACAACAAGAACGCGACCAAGCACAACAAGAACGCAACCAAGCACAACAAGAGCGCGACCAAGCACAACAGGAACGCGATCGCGCTTTTGCCCGATTACGGGAATTGGGCATTGACCCGACACAGTTGTGACTATAATTAATCTTCAGCGGAGATACCGTCATCTTCCACCACCGCTTCGGTGATAGGAGAGGGGGGAATTTCCGTTAAGGGAGATAAATCGGCAGGGGGGCCACCACGCGATCGAGTTTTAGGGTTAAATAACGAATAACCTCATCACTTAAACCCATGGCCCGTTCCATGGGGGCGACTTGTTTGCCGCTGGCCTGATAATTCATCTGCACATAGACACCTATCAAAAATTTGTTGAAAGAAATCCCAAATTTCTCAACTCAATTGTCCTGTTTTGACTTTTTCCCTTGAGATAGTTTGCGCTGGCAGAAAGCACCAAATCCCAATACACCTAAGCCCAGAATTGTGCTAGGTTCAGGGACAGTTTCAATGTCAGTGTTATACGTTACATTATCCATTACAATGTATCCAACACTAGCCAGGGAAACACGCACCTCATCCACCAACCCAGTGTAGCCCGAGGCGAGAAAAGTTGGTGTTGAGGAAGGTATAAGTGTCCCAGATGTTGCTACTAACGAACCACTGTTATACAGTTGGAAGGTAGCAGTAGAAAAGTCAAGACCAGCAAAATAGGCACCATCAAACCGTACAAGTGATGGAAAGTAGAAGGGAACACTGGTGGCGGAACCAACAGGCCATTTACCGTAATTTGGGTACACACGATTGGGGGTGGACTCTGGAGTGTATGGAAACTGGTCGAATCCATAGTAAATCCAGTTACTGTCCCAATTAATTCCACCGTATCCATCGGGTACAAGAATATTGTCGCCAACAAGGTCGTCAAAGTCAACAATAACTTGCGCAGCTTGCGCTATGCCTGCTGTCGCCAGACTGATAAGTATTACCCCCCCCCGATGGAGTATTTCATAAGTTTTGCTAATAACATAAGCACATACCTCTTAAAAAATGTGGTTCTGCCTGATTTATAATGTTTAATTCTGTAGATTTGAAACTCTTGCCGTTAAATTTATCAAATCTTGAAAATACTCTAATAAATTTATCAAATATTAAAAATACTCTAAGTTACTTATAAAAATAAAGGTATGTTAGCGACAGTGTAACACGCCCTACTTATCGCTCTCTTACTCAAAGGCAAAAGCACTATCTTCTTCATGAATCGGCAAAATTCAGTAAAATAGCAATAGACTAAATCAGAGAGAAAAAATTAGCTATGGCAACTACATCCGAAGACGTATGGCGACTCTTAGCCGAATTAGCGACTGCTCAAGCTGAATTAACTGCCGCTCAAAAAGAAACTGACAAACAACTGAAGGAAGTTAGTCAGCAAC
>NZ_JAPZQJ010000485.1:0-4930 GCF_027530405.1 Microcystis sp. LE19-41.2A
AGGGAGACTTCATTTATTGAGAGTTTGTTGTTCCTTTCTCACCCTTTGGTAGCTATTCATTTAAGTAGGGAGGCACAATTCTTTGTAGGATGGGTTAGCGGTAGCGTAACCCATGCGGGAGTTGGGTTTCATGCTTCAACCTAACCTACGTTCATCTTATATTTAATTCCACCCACCCACTTAAGTTAAGTTATTTGATTAAGGTGTAGAATGGATGGTATTGATTATAACTCAGATATTGGGTGGTAATTTGGGAAAAAGGTAGTGTTGGGTTTCGTCACCTCAACCCAACCTACAAGATCAGCGGTCGCACTGGGGTTCCGAATTGGCATTACATTAAAATTTAATGTTTTACCCTTGGCTATGGTGGGATAATTAAGCTAGGTTCTGTGGGAGGTTGTTGTACCGATCCTATTTAGCCGCTTCTAACATCACTAGACCGACAGAGGATGAGTACAGAGTATGAGTAGGAATTGTAGTCCGGTCATCTTCGTCCCTGGAATCGGCGGCTCAAGACTGCGTAACCGGAACACTGGCAAAGTCGTCTGGGGTAACTTGGAGACAATGTTCGGTGATCTGCAAAAGATTTCACTTCCAGATAGAGACACCGACCTCATAGAAGCCACAGAAGTTATTGACAAAATTGTTATCTTTTGTCCTTTTCAGACAAGTTTTTACGGAGAAATTGAAACATTCCTGTGTAAGAATCTCAGTTATGCCCGGGATAAGGATCTTTTCTTTTTTTGCTACGACTGGCGACAGGATTGTGCAGTCTCAGCCGAGAAATTAAAAGAATATATCGGTGAGCGTTATGACCAGTTAGGGAAGAAGTTGACAATTGTAGCCCATAGCATGGGAGGACTGATCGCTCGCTATTGTACAGATTGTCTCGAAGCGCATCAGTATGTCGATAAAATTATCGCGTTGGGTACGCCCCATAGAGGAAGTCCTAATGCTTTAGAGTCACTCTTGAAGGGAGCTTGTGTTTTTCCGGGGGGGTTCCGCCGTCAAGAGACGCTTAAATGTCTCAAAACTTTTCCTTCAGCTTATCAACTACTCCCAACTCTTGGCTCAAAGGAAGTTTATATTCAGGACGACCACATGAGTCCGGTTGATATATTTAAGGAGTTAGACTGGCTCGGAACTAAATCTGAACAGTCCCAATACGGAAGTTTAGTAAGCAATGCCAAGATATTCCACGATAGGCTCACAAAAGCTCGTTCAAATTCGTCAGGACGGTTGCCAACTATTTACAGTGTCTACGGATATGGACAGCATACGCTCATGCAAATAACTGTCCCTCGTGACGATTCTAATCGATGGAATTTAGCAAGTTATTTTAGAAACAGGAATGGCGATAAAACTGTGCCTGAAGACAGTGCTATATTTTACCGAAACCCAAACCAGATATGTCCTGTATCCCAGCCTCACGGTTCAATTTTTAACGATAAAAACGCTCACGCCTACCTTGAGAATTTGCTTTGCCATGCTAACAATCGTTATCAGATAACTGAAGGTAAAAGTTTGTTGATGGTACTCAACGATTGCTTCTTGTATGAACCAGAGAAGATTATACGGGCGTTTATTGGGCTAGTAGATGAGGTAGGAAAATTAATTCAGGGTGTGCGCTTTACTCTTAATCTTTTCACTCAGGAAAGAGAGATTGTATCTTCTGTAGAGTCGCCTCCTCCAAACACGCCTGAATCCAAATTAAGACCCGTTGATATTGGCGTTCCTGCTCAAACTGGCGGATATATCCTACAAGCTTCTGTTGAGCCGTTCCGCGAGATAAATCCTGTTGAAGAGTACATTGGTGTCAAAAAATTGCAAGAACTGGGGCAATAACTATGAATAGCACAGAAATGAGTTCTCATGAATCTTTTGATCGATATGTATCCGAAGGTAAGCTGGTTATCTCTCCTACCAGACCTAAATTTTTGTTAGCAGCAGAGTTGATATTCGAGAAGGATGAATTGGTTAAAAAAGTAAAGGAAGCTATTGATGAAATTGAAATGCGATGTCATTACGGCTCACAGAAACCTCCCCGTAGAAGAGGTATTATAAGAGAAAACGGATGGGTTAGGGTTGGTGGTATCCGATTACCTATAAGAGGTCTAGAAAGTCAAAGAGCCAAGGCAATGACTGGGACTCAAACAGAAACAACTTTTGATCAAAGTTCTCAACAATCTTGTGAACTACCCGAAGGCAAGTCGATGATTTCTGAAGTTTCCAATCCACATTATGTTTGTCTCCCAGTCCGAGTTGAATTCGGTAATTATACCGATACCGAGTTGTCATTCAACATCAAGGAGGGAACACGTTGCGCTATATTGCCTCCAGACAAACTGTCGTCAATTGTGACTGAATGTAGCTGTTCTCTAGATGAAGGTAGATCTCACGTGGCTCATGATTATAAGTTTACTCTAGAACCGTTTGGGCATCAGTCACAAGTTATCTATGTCAATGTTGCTTTGATTATTGACCCTTGATTACTATGTTTTCTGCTCTATCTCTTTTTTCGGGTGCAGGCGGTATGGATATTGGTGTTCGTCAAGCTGGCTTTGAGGTATTAGCTTGTATTGAAATCGATCCTCACGGATCCGCCGGACGCGTCTGACCGGGATTGGTATTCTGACAGATAATCGTCGTGATTTTCGGGTCTTGGTTAGGAGTGATAAAAGCCGCACCCACATAAGCTTTTAGCTGATTGCTGACGGTTGAGCGAGCGGGGATAACGTAGCTATAGGCGGCCTCGGAAGTGGTGCGAATGGCATAATCAAAGGTTTTCGGCAAAGTAACCCCGAAATCATCTTGAACATTGTCAACTTTCGCTCGAAAATTACCGTTATTCTGATAATAGGTGCGCTGTCCCTCGGTCATCTTGGCGACGGCTTGCAAAGCGGCGTTTTGGTCTTGAGCGATCGAATTACCTGTTTGACTTAGAGTCAGATTCCCTGTAGCGAGGAGAGCGAGAGAACTAACAAGGAAAGCGAGGGAAAAATGTCGGTTAGGTTTTCTCATGGGATATTCAAGGCTAATAAATCTTTAAAAAGGTGCGGTCACGACCCGATAGTAAACCCCGTTAGCACCGTAGGCGGGACTTAACCAAGCCGTACCGCAGCGGTAATAAGTGCTTGTACCAACTGGGTTATAAACGCATCCCCCTGGGAGGTTAGTATAGATCGCTCCGAGGGCGTAGGCACTGCCCGCCGCAAAGCCCGCATTGTAGGATTCCGCTTGATTGGCAGTGGCAGCCGTTGCGCCGAGGGCGACTCCCGTGGTGGCCGCCGCTCCGGCCGCGGCCCAACCACCGCAGTTATAACAGCCCGCACCGTAGTAACTATTGACAACGGTGGGCGGATGATAGGTGGCGTAGGTGCCGCCGTAGTAGGTGCCGTGATAGCCATAAACTGAGGTTCCGTAGGGGGTAGTACCGCTCCAAGAACCGTCCCCACCGGAGGCCGAGCCACCCCGATAGCCGTTGACACCCCAAGAACCATCGTCCCCGGAGGCAGTGGTGCCACGGAATCCCGTCCCACTCCAAGAACCGTCACCACCGGAGGCCGAGCCACCCCGATAGCCGGAGGCACTCCAAGAACCATCACCCCCGGAGGCGGTACCGCGAAAACCGGAGGCACTCCAAGAACCTCCCCCGGCATGGAACCAAGCGGCGGCCGGTGAGGAAGCAAGCAGTATAGTGGTTAGAAAACCCATGACACCAAAAACGAGATTTTTCATCAGCGAAATCCTCCAGATATTTAAGGTTGGGGAGAGGGAGCTAAAGCCGGGGGTTCGGGACGAGCGAAAGGAATCGGTTTAGCTTGATTGCTATTAGTAAAGGTAAAGGTGTTCGGAGCGATCGGAATATCGAGTTGCCAGTTATCAAAGGCTACCTGATGACGAAGACGAGCGGGATCGTCGCGATAGACGGCGCGGATCATGCGCGGCAGTTTATCTTCGACCCCGATCCACAATTGGGCAAAAATTTTGTTATTAGCGATCGCTATCATCTTGGTGGTGGTTCCTCCCACCACTTGCGATTGTCCGATCAAGAAGGCATAGGTCAAACCGGGGGCGATATCTTGGTAGGGATCGGCAACGATGATATCGGTAAAGGGGAAATAGATGGCGGCGGCATCGTAAGCCAATTTTAAAGCGGCATCGAGATTGTTAGGAGCTTTGGTGACAGCCACCAGATTTTCCGTTGGCAAATAGGCGGTAATAGTTTTGCCATCGTAGTAGAATTGGTTAGCCTGACCGTCTCCCGGACTAATCACCCTGAGCTTATTGGGCCGTTCCAGGGTGACATCGGCGATCGTTGTGTACACCAGAGGTGGGCCGATACGACTGGGACTCTCGTAGGTGATAGTGGCGGTAAAGGCCAGGGAACGAGCGGCACTTAAGCGATCGCTCATTTGCTTGAGAATTGCTAGGGCCTTGGGTTCAATTTTTGCGGGAGTTTCTGCTGAGACCGGGGAAACGATTCCCAGCCCAGAGGAGCTAATTAGACCCAGTAAAAGGATTTTTGGCAGAAAATTCATGGCAGCTCTGAAAATCTAGTTTTTGTTAATGTGCTTAGACTGCTCGCAAAAATAACCGAGGAATTATTAATTAAACTGGTGACTTGTTTTTTGATTGATTGATGGCTTTTACCGCTTCTGTTGCTGGAGAACCTCCATTTTATTTCTCAATTCTAAGATTTGGTTGTTTTCATCAGCAAAAGTTTATAAATTTGACCTGGGGGAAGTCAGGGCATTGTTCTGTCGAAAAAGAGTCACGACTCGAGGTAATAAGTAGGGAGGCACAATTATTTGTAGGATGGGTTAGCGGTAGCGTAACCCATGCGGGCGTTGGGTTTCATGCTTCAACCCAACCTACGTTCATCTTATATTTAATTCCACCCACCCACTTAGATGGTAGTTTTCACAAT
>NZ_JAPZQJ010000173.1:0-7566 GCF_027530405.1 Microcystis sp. LE19-41.2A
TATTTTCTTTCTATCCTCTGATAGTTTCCACCCACAGTTTTTATATTCCACAGAACGATTATTTTTCTGAAACTTGGGATAGCCTTTTTTACCTTTTATTTTTTTCTTACAATTGTCATAGAAACGGGCAATAGCTGACCAGGCCCGTTCGGCCGATGCTTGTCTAGCCATAGAATTTAGAGTATCGACAAACTTGAACTGTTTGGCGAGAACTGCACAATATTTATTGAGAGAATATTTATCAATTTTATCTTCCCTCTTGGCATCCATCCAAAGCCTTAATGCTTTGTTTCTGATGAATTGTACTGTACGAATAGCTTCATCAATGGCAGAACACTGACTTGGTTTGACCACGGCTTTCATTTCTAAGACAATCATTGTTTATCGACCTCAAACAACTTATTTTATATTAACCTGTACAGCATAGATTGTCAAGATTTTAGTCGTGCTTCGCTGTTTTATATTGGTCGGGGTTTCATCCCGTCCCTAAGCGCGAGGGTCTTCACCCCGACATTTGAGATAAACCGCACGAGCGACGCGGGTACGATTAGCCTCCTGGTCTCCGTGGGCATAAGTTAGATAAATCCAGCGATTTTGGGCAAATTGGGGATGAATTGCCACATCGAGCAGTCCTCCTTGTCCGACGGCAAAAACTTCGGGAACTCCAGCGATGGCTTTTGGGTCTAATTTACCCTCTCTAACTACTCTTAAACGACCGGGGCGCTCTGTGATGAGGATTTCCCCGTTAGGTAGCCAAACCATCGACCAAGGATGCTCTAAACCCTCGATTACGGTCACTTTTTGCCATTGATTGGTCTGGGAATTATTCGCCGAAGTTAATACATTTGCACCTTGACAACTGGAGATAATTATGGTATGTAAAACGCTAGATACTAAAGGGGAGAAAAGGCGATTGAGAGAATTAAGCATTAGTTGGTAACTCCCCAAGTTTGCCATGGCATAGACATCATTAAGGTTGGTTCGGGTTAATTGCTCGTACAAACTATTTGGCAATACCTCTAATTTTCGCTTTGACTTTTTCAATGAATGAAGAAGAATTAACATCGTGGAGATGTTGTTTACTGGCTTTACTTAGGATTGATGCCACTAAACCAAAGGAGGACTGAGAAGAAAAAATCAAATCATTACAACTGGCTAACAAATACATATCCATTAATGCTTCTATGCCATTTTGAATGCGATCGGGACATTGATCCCAGTTCTGGTGCATTCTTTCTCCCGATGGTGGAAACCATTTTGGTGTGGTGATAATATTTGGGAACTCCTCTTGAAATTTTTCAACAACTTCTTGAGAATCTGTAGCCAAGAAAATGCTGTTAAATTTATTGTTTTTGTTGATTTTTTTAGTATTAGTAATTAGCTTATCTAAAGGAATCTTCATGTCTGTGTATCTGACATGAACGCCTAGGGTATTCACTCCAAAGTAAGATGATCGGAAATCTTCGATAGACTGAACAATTTCAGGTTTCAGGCTTAGATGAGAGTTTAATACCTGTTTGATAATAGTACGATCATCCATTTTTGCCAAGTAATCGAACTTCCCATGAAAAAGTTGTCTCATCTGGTTGATTTTATGAGTATAGGCACAGAAAACCAGAATCTCACTCTCATAATTTGTTCTAGATAATTCAACCGACATAGATTGATCCGAAATCCTTAAATCTTTTCTTAGTCCACCAAAAGATTGATCTAACTTATCAATCCATATCTCAGGATAGACAGACTTGGTATCAGGTATAGATTCTACTGAAACGGTCTTTGGACAGTTAAAAAATAGAGGGAAGGAGTTGATATCGTCATGACAATAAGTATTATCCCGCCAATCAATAACTAACTGGCGATTACTAATTTCACTATAGATTATTGCACCACAGGCGGCCAGAATTCGGTTTCCCATGCCAGAGGAACCTTTACAAATCAGAAATTTTCTAGAGCTATTCATATTTTCTATTAAGTATCTACTAAACTATAAACCTAGGCGACGGCGAGTTTTTTTCAAACTAAAGGGAGAGTGAGCCATAAATAGCTTCACAAATTCTAGGCGACGCAGATAGAATCTGTTGGGTTAAACCCTTTAAAACTTCCTTGAGTAGATCGGGACGAGTAAAAACTGTTAAAATAACTGGCGGCAAATAACTAGGTAAAGGCATCTCATCAAGAGACATTGGTAAATTTGTTAAATTCATAGACTACCGCAAAACAAAATTTTTAACATCTGTACAAATCACGCCCTATATATTAACACCTTAATTTGAGTTTGTCAAGCTTAATTACACTTCGATAACTCCCAGCTAGAATTGTTTGACCTTAACTTGAGAGAAAACTTTTATTATAATGTTCGGATATACTGTCTCCTTTGCCTGACCACTTATTAACCATAACTTCCTAGTTGGTAACTCTCCAAGTTTTCAGCAGATCAATATAATTATATTGACTCCATTTTGAGGAGTTGTTTTAGAAAATTTAAGAGATTTTGTAGTGATGGTATTTGCGTTAAAGTTTGCTCGCTAATCCACCGATCATCAGAAATAGTTGCGGTGTTGGTTTTTCCCGGTTTAAGAATACTAGCAATGGCGGCAATAGTGGCTTTTTCTTTATCAAAAGGTTTCCAGCCAATTTGACTAATTTCCTCCTCAGAAAACTGTTGAATATATGCTTTTGCCCTCTTCATATATTCAGGATAGGCGATTTTTCCACAATCACAAAGTAGGGTATCTAAGACACCTTGATCAACATTATTAGGCAGTATGTATAATCCGACTCTTGGTTTATTTTCTTGAATAGTTCCCGTGGCAGCTACTACCCTGGGAAAGTCGGGAAAATATTCCCGAAAACCCTGATGATATTTACGAGCAACTTCTGCCGGGTTATCTTTATCCGCATCGGCAATAACGGCAAAAGCTGATAATTCATTGTTATAATCCATATCGGCAAGTTTATTGGTTAAATTTTTAATTAATTCACTGCCACCCCCGGCATAAATTGCCACGGATAAAGTCTCAGTATAAAGAATAGATGGCATATCGAGTCTGATGTAAAGTTTTCCAGTTTTAGGAGGAGGATATTTCGGAATAAATTTTTTCCAAATTGGTTCTAGATTTGAGAGTTCTTCACATTTAGAAAACCCCAGAAGTTTACACATAACTTTCACCAGAAAAGCTTGATCATGATTACCTTCCACTCCAATCAATATATGTTCTCGACTCACCAACGAACCTCCTGTCCTAAGTCTTCTCGTAAGCTTTTTAATCGAGTCCAATCATGTCTAACTACTCTAGTATAATTTTCCTTTGGTTCGAGACGATAAAGCACCAAATCTGATTCTCGTTCAGTAACTTCTAACAGAGCATCAACAGCTTCTAGACTGTGGGTAGTAGCAAACAGTTGTACATTCATTTTTTGACACCATTTAACTAACCAATTAAAAGAACTTTGCAGTGCCTCTGTATGAATAGCTGATTCTAATTCATCAATGAATAAAATTCCACCTTTAACACTGGCAAGTTTGAGGGCAATATGAAGTAAGCGACGCACCCCGTCACCAAAGGTACTAACGGGTACAAGTCCCAATTTTTCGTGTTGAATATAAATGTTAAATCTGGAAGATAAAGAATGAGGAGGTAAGAGAATTTCTAAATCAGAAATATTACTGTCCATTTGACGTAGTAAATCGATAACATCTGTTTTAAAATTGGCAAATCTCACTTCTGAAAGTAACCGAAATTGACCAATATCAGAACGATGAGAAGCGGGACTAACCAGAGAAGTTAGTAAGCTAGGTTCTTTTTTTCCCGATAGTCTAGAGAGAGGGCTATTTTCCCAAAGTTGATAGTTTTCTTTCAGGGGATTTTGGGGATAATTAATTAAACTTATTAATTGTTCTTGAGCCAGAAATACTGTTATCGATAAATTTATACCTTTTCTTGTTTCCCATAAATCTTCATTATTATCGATTAAATCTTCGTTTTCTTCGCTAATTATCTCATTAGGATGAAGCTTGTCTTCGGGATTGTCAATTAAAATAATTCCTTCGAGTTCTTCATAAATTGCCTCAATTTTCTGAACTTTAAAGGAGCCATTTCCTGTGATTGATATAACCCCGTGATTAAGTTTTTCTTGCTCAATCATTGCATCGTGGGTAAATAACCACTGTAGGGAATCTAGATAAGGAGTCCGAGAAACTCTGTACTCTTGTTCTCTTTGTCTAGCAGTATTTAGCCAAACTTTTAGATCTAAGGGATGACAGTAAATAGATAACGCTTCGAGAACGCTGGTTTTTCCCGAATTATTAATTCCCACAAGCAGGTTAATCTGTCCGAGATTCTTTAGCTCAAGCTCTCGCAGTCCTCTAAACTGGTGAATGGTAATGTTTTCTAGGCTTTTAGTCATAAACTTAGTTTAGCTGAAAAGGGTGACAAAAAACTAAGTCATCTACTCAAATGTATTGAAGTTTTAATTTAATCAACTTCTTCGGGTAAAGTCAGGATTATTGCCTCAATCAATTCAGGTGGTTATTCGGTGTAAATATGAATAAATTCGATAAAATCAGTTAATTATGCGGAAATATCTGCGTTTAAAACTAAATAAAAAATATTTACACTAATCCAGCGCCATTCGGATATTTTATGCTATCATTTCTAGGAGCGGGTTATTTTTAATAATGTCGCCATTTGATCAAAGACAATGCTTGCTTTAGAACAGCTTTATGAACGGGAGTACGATCGCTGGTTAAGCGAGACGATCGAGTTATTAAAAAATCGTCAGTTAGATCAGTTAGATTACGAACATTTGATCGAGGAGTTGGCAACTTTAGGACGGAGCGAAAAAACTGCTGTTAAAAGTTTAAGTTTGCAAATAATAATCCAGCTGCTACTCTATCAATTTTGGACAACAGAAAGAGAAAGAAATAGTAATCATTGGACGGCAGAGATGATCACTTTTCGAGTACAATTAGAAGATAAGCTCACCACCAATTTAAGCAAATTTCTAGAACTAGAGTTAGACAATATCTATGAAAACGCTCGCTTAATTGCCGAAAAAAAGACAGGATTAAAAAATTTACCGATAATTTGTCCCTACTCTCTGAGACAAATTCTTGAGAAACAGTGGTTTCCCGATACAGATAATCAATAAACTCTCAAAAATATGGACTCTCACAACAGTGAACCGATTATAATTGCCGAAGCTGTGGAAAAATGGTACGATAACCGCTTTCATGCTTTGCGGGGAGTCAATCTCACCGTTAATAAACAGGAAGTTGTCGTGATTATGGGACCGTCTGGTTCGGGAAAATCCACCTTTATCCGCACTTTTAACGGGTTAGAATCCTATCAAAAAGGCCGCATTATTATTGACGGAATAACTGTTTCCCACAACCTGAAAAATATCGAGGCAATCCGTCAGGAAGTCGGCATGGTTTTTCAACAATTTAACCTCTTTCCCCATCTGACGGTATTAGATAATGTCACCCTCGGGCCGATGTGGGTTCGCGGTTGGAAAAAAGCGCGAGCGGAGGAAATAGCGAGAAAACTCCTCGAAAAAGTTGGTATTCTCGAACAAGCGCTTAAATATCCCCCCCAGTTATCGGGAGGACAACAGCAGCGGGTGGCAATCGTTCGCGCTTTGGCCATGCAGCCGAAGGTGATGTTATTCGATGAACCCACCTCAGCTTTAGATCCGGAAATGGTGCGAGAAGTCTTGGAAACGATGCAAAGTTTAGCCAAATCCGGGATGACCATGGTTTGTGTCACCCACGAGGTAGGATTCGCGCGAGAAGTGGCCGATCGAGTGGTATTTATGGATCAGGGTTTAATTTTGGAAATTGCCCCCCCAGAAAAATTTTTTAATAATCCCCAATCCGATCGAACTCAGCAATTTTTAGCAAAAATTCTTTGATTTTCCATGACTTGATCATTAAACCATCTCTTTTTCTTCTTCTACCTCCACTAAAAGGGGAACGAGATTTTCATTTAAACGACCGGCTCGAATTAATTCTGCGTAGGTATTAGCTTCGATATCAAGTAAAGTATCTTGAAATTGTTCGGCTACCACATCTTTTAATTGTGGGTGTTCCTGTAGTAATTTTTGCAACTGATCGCCCAAGGCCTTTAGTTGTCCCTCCACTAGCGTTTTTTTGTGGCGATAAAATTCGGGATCGATATCGGGAAAACGTTCTGGTTGTTGCAGATAATTGGCAACCCTAGTTAAAGCAATTTGACGAGCAATTAAGGCCGAATATTCGGTGCGAATCGGTTGATCACCGATAAGATTGAGGGCATTTAATAGCCATTGTATAGATAATCCTTGCACCAATAAAGTAAATAAAACCACCCCAAAAACCACGTCAATAATTTCTTGACGGTAGGGGATAGACGTGGGAACACTTAACGCTAGGGCGATCGAAACCGAACCGCGCAATCCTCCCCACCATAACACCGTTCTTTCCTTGAAACTGATCCTATTACCCGTAATTAGGTTACTAATTCCCCCTAGTCCAAAAATTGAGAACAGACGGGAAACCACCATAGCGGCGATCGCTATTAAAATCCCGCTTAAGTGACTACCAAGACTCTCAAAACGGGTTTGATCGCCGATCAGTAAAAAGATGATGGAATTGACAAAAAAGGCGATAAATTCCCAAAATTCGCTAACTACCAGGCGCGTACGGGGACTCATACCAATGCGCGAACCGAGATTACCGAGAATAATCCCGACAATTACCACCCCAATCACACCGGATCCGCCCAATTTTTCCGTGACGAGATAGGTTCCATAGGCAGAAACGAGGGTGAGAGACTGTTCCACAAAAGGCAGATCGAAGCGTTGGGTAAGGTAGGAAATGCCGAAACCGATCACGCAACCCACACCGATGCCAATCCCCACAAAGGTGCAGAAACGAGCGATCGTAACGGGGACGGAAAAGGTATCGACTCCTAAGGGAATCCCCACCAAGAGGACGAAAGCGACCACAGCGACCCCATCATTAAAGAGACTTTCCCCTTCCATCAGGATCGTTAGTTTTTTACTGGCCCCCAATTCTTTAAATAGGGCAATCACAGAGACGGGATCGGTGGCAGCTAGGGCAGCACCCAACAGAAAAGCGATCGATAGGGGTAAATTAGCAAAGATATGTAGGGGATAGGCGACTCCCAAAACGGAGATAATTACCCCGATAACGGCAAAAAGGACGATAGTAACCCAATATTCCTTTAATTTAGCCCAAGGAATATTCCAAGCGGCTTCAAAAAGGAGGGGAGGCAGAAAAATTTCCAGAATTAATTCCGGGGAAAGATTAACTAGACGCAAATCTAAAAAAGCTAAACCCATACCGACAATAACTAACAGCAGGGTGTAGGGAATTTTGCGGAGGAAGGCAACGGTTCTCGATAAAGTGGCGACACTCAAGGAAATGGTCAAAACTAGCAGGAATTGCTCTAAATTATGAGCGATCGCTTCGTTAGCAGTAGATTCTAGACTCATTATTTTCAGTTATCAGAGATGGGGTGTGGGGTGTAGGGTGTGGGGTGTGGGGTGTGGGGTGTGGGG
>NZ_JAPZQJ010000486.1:0-3542 GCF_027530405.1 Microcystis sp. LE19-41.2A
TTCTTGGGCTGCCCATTTCTCCATTTTTTTGCTTACCTCCACCTTAATTCCTTCTTTCAAAACTATACCTATCAATCGTTTCCCCTTTTTTTAAGTTTCTTCTCTTTTTGTTAAGAAAGATCCGACTAATGGATAGCCTTAATAAGGGGGGTGCCGATAGGCGGGGGGATCCCCCCTGCCCCCCTTGATAAGGGGGGTGTCTGACAACTTTTAACGCCTACCTACTTAAATCTTTATGAAAAACCAAGCCTTAGCTGGAAAGCCGGTGATAGGATTTTCTGGAGTCTTTATTGTAATCTGAGGAAATTAAATCAAGTCGATGGAAAAAATGTTACCAGTGAACAGCAATCGGACAAAATAACTGCTAGATTACAAGGTATAGTCCATCACTCTCTGGTAGATATTCAAACAGCGATCGCTCTGTGAGAAAAATCTCTGGATTAGCCAACAACTAAAGATAGTTTACCTGAAAATTTCCCAACAATTCACGCCCTTATAGACAACTTGATCGCTGCCCCCCTTATTAAGGGGGGATTAAGGGGGGATCAAAACCACCTTATTAAGGGGGGATTAAGGGGGGATTAAGGGGGGATCAATCGCTCACCTCAAGGTTGGGGTAGCCCAATTAAATCCCACTCTTGTTATTATTCTGCTCTACCCATGACTAACTCTTTATATATCAGCACGACGGCAACGGGAAGCGGTAAAGCGTTAGTAGCTTTAGGAATTATTGACTTAATTCTCCGCAAAACTAATAAAGTTGCTTTTTTCCAGCCAATTGTTCTCGACTGTTCCCAAGGTCATCGGGACGAAGACATTGACTTAATCCTCAATTATTTTAAATTAGAACAAACCTACGAAGAGGCCTTTGGTTTATGTTATGACGAAGTTAAGGATTTATTGGTACAACAAAAATTTGATGAAATCATCGAAAGAATTATCAAAAAGTTTAAAAACTTAGAAAAAAAATATGATTTTATCCTCTGTGAAGGTTCCGATTACCTGCAAGAAAATTCCGCCTTTGAATTTGAACTAAATACAGAAATTGCCAAAAATCTCGGTTATCCCATCTTAATATTAGGTAATGCCCACAATCGCAGTATCGAAGATGCCCTTAGTCCGATCCTGATTTCCTGCGACACCTACCAAGATAAAGGTTGTACGGTGATTGGGATTATTATCAATCAAGCTGAAGAGGAAAAAATAGGGGAATTACGGAAAACCCTGACTAAAATTTTTCCCCCCCAAGAATATGCTCTAGGAGTGATTCCCCACAATGCCAAACTGAGCAGCCCGCGAGTGGCAGAAATCGCCCAACAATTACAGGCAAAAGTTCTCTACGGACAGCAGAGATTAGACAGTTTAGCTAGTAACTTTCTGGTGGTGGCCATGCAGATGCAAAATGCCCTAGAGCGGATAAAAGAAGATAGTTTAATTATCACTCCTTGGGATCGCGGCGATGTGATTATCGGGATGTTACAGGCCCACCAATCAGCCAATTATCCCCAATTAGCCGGTATAGTCTTAACAGCAGGTCATAACCTCAATCCTTCGATCGCCCGTTTAATTGAAGGTTTGCCCGATCCCTTACCGATTCTCTCCGTCACCACCGATACCTACACCACGGCCGAACGCATCCACCAAGTGCGGACCACCCTGACCTCGACCGACTACGATAAAATTAACCTCAGTCTGCAGCTTTTTCACAGTAACATCAATCTCGATCGCCTAGAAGCGCAAATTCGCACTTTGCGGACCCAGGGGATTACCCCGAAGATGTTCACCTATAATCTCGTACAACAGGCCAAAGCGCAAAAACGTCACATCGTTTTGGCCGAAGGGACTGAACCGCGCATCCTCCAGGCAGCCACAGTTTTAATCGAACAGGATATCGTCGATTTAACCCTCTTGGGACAACCGGACGAGATTGCAATGGTGATTAAAAAACATGGTATCACTCTCGATCTCGATCGCCTGCAAATTATTGACCCCGTGGCTAGTCCCCATTTTGAAAGCTATGTGCAGACCCTCTACGAAGCGAGAAAAGCCAAGGGAATGAATCTCGACATGGCCCGGGATTATGCACAGGATGTCTCCTATTTTGGCACTTTAATGGTGTATCAAGGCGATGCTGATGGTATGGTATCGGGGGCAGTGCATACCACTCAACACACGATTCGGCCTGCACTCCAGATTATCAAAACTAAGCCCGATTGTGCGATCGTCTCCTCGGTCTTTTTTATGTGTCTAGAGGATCGGGTCTTGGTCTATGGGGATTGTGCGGTCAATCCCGACCCTAGTGCCGAGGAATTAGCCGAAATCGCCCTATCTTCTGCCGAAACCGCCCAAAAATTCGGAATAGAGCCGCGAATCGCCCTGCTTTCCTATTCTTCGGGTCAATCGGGCCAGGGAGAAGACGTGGAAAAAGTACGACGAGCGACCAAAATCGCTAGGGAAAAACGCCCCGATTTGAAGCTAGAAGGCCCGATTCAGTACGATGCGGCCGTGGATAGGGAAGTAGCCGCCCAAAAAATGCCGGGGTCAGAGGTGGCGGGCCAAGCAACGGTGTTTATTTTTCCTGACCTGAATACAGGTAATAATACTTATAAAGCCGTGCAGCGGGAAACGAAAGCTTTAGCGATTGGTCCAATCCTACAGGGATTAAAAAAACCCGTCAATGATCTCAGTCGCGGTTGTACCGTTCCCGATATTATCAATACGGTGGTGATCACGGCAATTCAATCCCAATCTTTTTGAGTTATCGTCATTTCAGATCAGTCCCATGATGTACTCTTGACGGCTCAAACAATATTCACAGCGATCGCCCGCTCTTTCTCTCACTCGCTGGCGAACCTCTGGGGGAATGGCACTCATGCCACCAGTGGCTCCCGCAAGCCTCGGCGTACCGCTTCTGCCAAGGCTTCTGACTTGCCTAACTGTCCCAGTTGATAGATATGCAGTAAGGCTAAGAGTTCGTAGCGTTCTGCTTCTGTCAAGGCTGTATTTTTCCCTTTCGTCTGTAACTCGCCCAATCGCTGGTTCTGTACCTCATCCATCCGAGAATTTGCCAGTGCCAAGACTTCGGCATCCGATAACTGGGAAGGGGGAGAAAATTCGCCAACTGTCAGCCAGAGCCATTGCAAGGATTCGGCTAAGACAGTTGCAATTTCTTGCTGTGTTGAGGCTCCCAACCGCTTGGCATATTCCAGTAAGTGTTCCGGCAATTTGAGGGTGACTTCAACTGCCATATCCGCTCTTATCTCCCACATTCCGCACCCTAAAGTGTCACATTGAAAATTTTATCTAAATCGTCAAAACGATTGCCGGCTCTGAATTACAGGCTAATTTGGTTGCCCAGCAGATGCACAATTAGCCCTAAAAATCTGATAACTCTGATACCAAATTATTGAGATAAACTCTCATTAAGCTGGCGATCGCTAACTAGAGTGTGACACTTCATAATTCTTAGTAATCGCTAAAAGTCTTACTATACAAGGGCTAGAGCAACTTTTGATTTCAACGACTAGGGTGCGGAATGTGGG
>NZ_JAPZQJ010000511.1:0-9690 GCF_027530405.1 Microcystis sp. LE19-41.2A
AAACTTTTCTGACTTTTCTTCAGCCATTTATGAATGTTTGAATGATGCCCATTTGAAACATAAAAAAGAACTGGATTCCTTGCTGACTCTACGATTTCAGAAGTTTAATAAATCTCAGATTATGAACGTCTAAAGTATATAACACCGGCGGACATACCAGTTATAGCTTTAGCTCGAATAATCTTACGTTCAGTAGGCGAGGAACGTAGCCATTTTGAAACAGCTAAAAACCCAGCAAAAGCTCCTAAATAAATAAGTATCGTTGCCAGAGATGCGTCAGTTATAACTGAAACCACTAAAGCTGCACCACTAGCCATTGAAGCGGCTCCAAGAACAAATTGTGGTTTTAAGTGTATTTGCTGGTTCATTGATGCAACTTTGGTAAATGTTCAGTCCAGTCGGGTGAATTAGCAAAGTGTAATCCACTGACCAGCATTATAAGACAATAGCCATCGATGATTCAATAGGTTATGCTGGCAATTAGTTCGGTAATAGAAGATCGGCGATCACACTAATTCGTCAGACAAGAGGTTAAGGTCAGAGGTTATAAAGAACGATCACCATATAAAGCCTCCAAAAGTTCCGATTGAGAAATATACCTATAACCGTCCCTTAAATTAGGTGAATATCCATATTGTTTTGAGACATCAGGTGAATAATAAAAATCATAGGATATACCCCAACTATCATGGCAAATCCCCCAATATAATTCATATTCAGGTATGGCAACCATACTAACGAAAGTACCTGGTCCAAGATATTCAAGACGCATATCAGAATTTTGAGACTTATCGGTATTATCAAGGGGATTGGAATAAACCATCCAAGGGTTTTGTGTTGAACATTGAATCCACACTTTTCGTCTTTCTCGATATTCTTGCTGTCCTTGCTCTTTTCTTAGTAATCTTTTCTGAATTTCATATATTGTCCTTGGAGAACCTTCTAGATTATCCCCTTTGAATACTCTAATACTATCAATCCATTCCTCCGCATAAAAATTTATCCCTTGTCGTGTAAATTCACCTTTATATAATAGTCTAGGAAGTCCAAGCTTAGCTTTGGCTTGTTTTTCTAATTCTAGTAAACCTTGTTCACCTTCTGGCGAAGGATTGAATAGGCAGCTATTACCGTTGTTCGGCTTCCAAATTTTGTGATACTCTCGCCATCCCAACTTTTTGTAAGTGTCCACATCCCATGTTATATGCAATCCACTAAAATCACCTTTACCTATAAATTTACCTATAGACGTAAAGAAATAGGAATCCGTCGCATTGGAACCATAGGCATCGGGTGTTCCGGCTGCTGGTCCATGGGTGATTAATCTACCATTCTCATCGTAAGTACATTGCTGACCTGGCCTTAATGGGTATAAATCCTTCCTTCCTTCCGGTCGATATTCCTCAGGGGCAACAGAGCGATAAAAACCTTTAGCTCCCGGATGATTACCCACAACCTCTTCATGTGCAAGCTCGCCCAGTCCTGCTGGTGTCAATGGATAGGATTTTGCGTTAATAATCCTTTGTAGAATAATCTCGTCTTCAGTACAAGGACAAGCAAAGAGTTTATCTTGCCAACCCGGATAATCTTCTTGTAGTCTGCGTACTACTTCTTCGGGTTGCAAATCTATAGGTTCTTTTTTGGCGATTTGATTGGATATAATGATACTCACAGTTGTGATCACTGGTACTCCGACCAACAAAGATAGAATTAGCTTCGAAGCATGGCTAACTAAAAATCCTTTAAGATAACTGAACATTGCCAAAATCCTCAATTTTCATAGGTTCGTTACTGCAAGCTAACGGCTGAATTGATCGGCAGCAAATCGTCTCTAATGGTCAATTCTAACCCAAAATATCACATCTGTCCGCTCCAATGATGTGTTACCTATTATCACTCCGTCAGGCGATCGCATAAATCCTTGATCAGCATGGTGTGTTGTTTCCAGTACACAGCTTTTATTTATTCTCCCCCGCAACACACACGAACTGGTCTCCCCACCACTTCCCACCCCAATCCCCAACTAACGGCCAACTACTCAAAATCGTTATGACTATGATATAGTTGTTAAGGAATGTAAAAATAGTTGCATTTTCCCAGAAACTAGATTAAGGAGATTAAGAGTATGACCGCCGAAGGTTGCTTAAGAGTCGGACAAGCGGCGCCGGATTTCACCGCGACCGCCGTTTTCGATCAAGAGTTCAAAACCATCAAATTATCGGATTATCGGGGTAAATACGTCGTTTTATTCTTTTATCCCCTCGATTTTACCTTTGTTTGCCCCACGGAAATTACCGCTTTCAGCGATCGAGTTAGCGAATTTAGCAGTATCAACACCGAGATTTTAGGGGTGTCCGTCGATAGCGAATTTGCTCACCTAGCATGGATTCAAACCGAGAGAAAATCGGGCGGTGTCGGTGATGTGGCCTATCCGTTGGTGTCGGATCTAAAAAAAGAAATCAGCACCGCTTACAATGTTCTTGACCCGGATGCGGGGGTATCCCTGCGCGGTCTCTTTATCATCGATAAAGAAGGTGTTATCCAACACGCTACTATTAATAATCTTTCCTTTGGTCGCAGTGTCGATGAAACCCTCCGCACTCTGAAAGCGATTCAATACGTCCAATCCCATCCGGATGAAGTTTGTCCCGCCGGTTGGCAAGAAGGCGATGCTACCATGGTTCCCGATCCTGTGAAGTCAAAAGTTTACTTCGCAGCAGTTTAGTTAAAGTTCGTCAGAAGTCCCTCAGCTATAGATGGGGAGAGACTTTTAAGGGGGTGAATTATTTCACCCCCCATTTTAATCGGAAAATTTTCTGGAAAATTTGCCCCATTAGCCATGACCTCATCTAGAATACTGGCCAGACAAGTCTAGAAAGAGTCACGGCGATCTATGACTAACAGTAATTATGATTCCGAGTTGACAGTTTTGGGATTACCCGCAGCCAAAGGTAGATGGTTATTAATACCTCTAGGAATGGGCGTTTTACTCTGTTTAGGGACGGTGTACTCTTGGAGTATCTTTAGAAAACCCCTAGAAACAGAGTTAAATCTCAGCGCCACAGAAAGCCTATTACCCTACACTGTGGCTTTAGTATTTTATGCCGCTTCTATGCCGATCGCCGGTTTTTATATCCCCCGGGTAGGCACTCGCAGGATGACCGCTATCGGCGGAATTATCGTCGGTTTAGGCTATATTCTCGCTAGTTTTGCCGCTCAGATCCAGACAATTATTCTGACCTACGGAGTCATTGCTGGCACGGGAGTCGGCATCGCTTACGGTGTTCCCATGGCAGTGGTGGCACGCTGGTTTCCCGACAAAAAAGGTTTAGCGGTGGGTTTAACTATCATCGGATTTGGCCTTTCTCCCCTGATTACCGCACCTTTAGCCAATCGATTAATCAATGAATATAGCGTTAGACCAAGTTTAAGATTTTTGGGGATTATCTTTACAATAATTATTGTGATTATTGCGATCACAATGAAGTTACCCCCTCAAGACTGGCAACCTCCCGCCAATTTAGCTAATCGAAAATCCGACTTTCAGGCCAATTATCCGGTGAATATGCTGAAAAGTCGCTCATTTTATGGTTTATGGCTTTGCTATGCTATTGGTGCTTTAATTGGCTTGAGCGCCATCGGTATTTCTAGTCCTGTGGCTGAGGAAATTATCCAGATCGAGCCGGGGTTAGCGGCTAGTAGTGTTGCTCTATTTGCCTTGTTTAATGGTATTAGTCGTCCTTTGTTCGGTTGGTTGAGCGATCGCTGGAAACCCCATTATTTAGCGATCGGGGCCTATACACTCATTTTGATCGGTTGTCTGTTGATGGTCAAGGCTGAAAAAGGGGCGGTTACTAGCTATCTAGTGGCTTTTTGTCTATTTTGGTTCTGTTTAGGGGGATGGTTAGCCTTAGCTCCCGCTACCACTCTCCACTTCTTTAATCCTGACCACTACGCCCAAAATTACGGTATTGTTTTTACTGCCTACGGTGTTGGTGCTTTGATCGGAACTTTAGTAACCGGTAGAATTCGCGATTGGTTCGGTACTTACACTTATGCTTTTTATGCTATGGCTGTATTGGCAATACTGGGTATTTTTCTCGCTAGTGCCTTACTGAAAAGAGAGCGATCGCATTTATCAAATCCTAGCTAAGGGAGTTAATCTTACCCTAGAGTAGATACTGCTGCTATTTTACACCAATTAAAAGTAAAAGTAGGCTACAGATAACTAGGATAGGGGGCGGGGAAATGGGAGACTTGACCAGTTATCAGTAAACAATAATCAGTGATACGGTTCTTCTCGACTTTTTGTGATATTTTTTACTTATGTATGTAATAATTTTTGCTTATAAAATATTGAAATGTTTACTGGAAAAGACTTTTAGGACTATTTTGCTGAAGAAACTATCAGTATAGACCCCGTTTCCACACAGAAACCAGAAGAGCCGTGATAGGATAATTAGTGGTCTGTCAAGATTGAATTGAGGGATAAATCTCCTTCTGCTTGTCTTAATCGACCATTTTAAAACTGAAAGATTATTAGATTCCCACTCGCTATTGGAAGGGGATAGATTTAGGTCAAGGTCATCGTTTGCTTGGCAGAAAAAGTCAACACCAATTGATGAGGATAGACAATTTCTACGCCGATTGTTTCGAGGAATGCTCCCTTTTCTGTCTGAGTTGCACAGACAAAATTTCCCTGCTCATCATATTTGACCCAATCTCCAAATAATTCTACTAGATAAGCTTCCCCATTTTTGAGAATTTCTACAATTGTCCCAACTGTGCCGATAGGAGCTATTCCACCATCAATTAAAGGTAGCTCTTCCCTTAGTATAACACCATCAAACAATTGAAACTTACTCATTTTCAATCTCCTAAACTATCGGGTACTGCTGTGACAAATCTGGCCACATCTTCTCCTCTCAAAACAATAGACCTCGACCTAATCTAATAAAATCACAATAATAGGATATTATAAAACAAAAACCAACTTAAACACTAATATGATTAAACGAATTAAAGCATTGAATGAGCTAGAATTTGACTCGGCAAAATCGGGGGAGCCAGTCTACGGAAAATATAAAAAACTATTCGTTTATATAGAGTTAGGTAAAGAAGAGGAGTATCGAGGAAACCCTCAAGATAACCAGAAAACCCAATACCGACTTTTTCGTCGGTGTAAGGTGGAATACTCGAAAACGGAAGAAGAATCAGAACAAGGTATCTACCAATATGACGAAACAAATATCGATGTCATTTTGTACTGGTAGAGGTAACATTGGACAGCATAGGTCTTTTAATCGCCCTTTTTCGGGGTGATTGTCGATCTTGAATCAAATCTCGGTTTTCCTCGAGGAAAGAAATTAACTGATCATCAGGGATTTCTCGGAACTCGCCAGTTTTCAATAAAACAGTAGCCATGGTAAATCGAACTCCTGAATATTCGTCTCGATCGCTATGAAAGCAGATCCTGTCTTGATCATATATCTATTTTTGCTTTATTCCAATAGAGCGATCGCTAAAGAATGATAAAGTAGTTGCTAAAATATCTAATAGAGATCTGTGTCACCCGAATATTCGTCTCGATCGCTATCATAGCAGCCCTCTGCTAACAGGGAGTTCCCTAGAGTCAAAGAAATCACCACTTAGAGGTATATTCATTGCCTTTATTGTTGGGATTTTTTCGGCCACTGCTGACGGCGATAACTGCTATACTGCCCATGAATATTGACCAGATAGGGAACTAGATAGGGTCTGCTGAAAAAGTTTTTCCTAGGGGCAGGGTGTAGGGTGTAGGGTGTGGGGTGTGGGGTTTTACCGATTTTGAGGGGGTCAATTACCTAATTTTCAGGGAAAAAGTACCTGAATTTCCCCCTGATCACTCCCATATCTGGTACTTTTGGATTTCAAAAAAGGCTAAAAGTCTTATCCAGCAAGGTTTTTAGATTTATTCAGCAGACCCTAGATAAGTCAGTTATAAGGCTGTGCATCGTAGCATAACCGTGGTTAATTGTCAATAAAATTGTCCCCACTACTACAGCCACTCTTATCCCGGTGGGGGCAAATTGGGGGGATAATAAAGGTCGAAAATAGCCGATACTCCCTTTCATCGCCTATAAATCGCACTCTATCAGGCGAGTAAAACAAAAAGTCACCATTTTTAACCCGTAGGGAGACTTCCACCAGAGAGCGGGAAAACAGCCTTCCGGAGCTGCGAGACTAAAATCCCAGTGATCATAATCATCGATACGCCACTCATCTTTGTCGCGCCATCCTACCAATTCCCCAAATTTTCTAATCGTTTCCGCGTCTTGGGTACGCAGGGTGTTAATACTACCGCCGGCGGCAAAATATAACTTCACCTGATTGCTAAAACCGAAATGATCGCCGCTATAATTTTTCCAAAGGCGATCAAGTACCCGAATCACATTAACGGGAAACCGCATCATATCCTCTGGGGTTAAAGTATCGCGGGTTCTGCCGGCAGTTTCGAGGATAACTCGGAGAGTTTCTGCGTCTGCCTCCCTAAAGTTCCCCTCAGCTAGGAATTGCTGTAATTTACCATAGCGCTCGATGTCTGGTACTAACATCTGCCGCGCTTCGATGAGGGCAACCCGTTCGGTTAAAGATTGCAATTGAGCTAAAATATCCTGAAGTTGGGCGTTAATATCTGACATAAATGTAAAGGGGGTTTGTTGACTGCAAAAATTACCGATTTATCGGCAGAATAATTATTTATTTACCGCTTCTAATCGCGACTTAACAAAGCGATTCATCCATGCTTCTAGATAGATGCGATTGGCTTTTTGTTCTTTTAAATCTGTGGTAGTTAAAGGATAAGGTGCTAATCCTTGAATGGCTGCCGTTGTCACACAAAACATCGACTTTTGAAAAGTTTCGCAGATCTGGACTAATAAATCTTCCTCTTGACGAAAACTCTTTTTATAAATGTCGTGCAGATAATCTGGTAAAAAGTGACGCATATCCTGCATTAATAGTGTGGGAGGAATCCCTGCACCTCCGATGGGTAAAGGATCTGCATACAAAGCACCATAGGCAAACATTCCTTGATCGTAGGGAATTTGATAGGCTTGGGCATTATAGGAAATTGTACCGGGGAAAGGTGTTCCGCGAAAGAAAACCGCCTCAACGTAGGGGATTGCCGTATCTGCAAGAAAGGTTAATCCTGCCGATTTGGGGATCAGATCATAGGTTTGTCCTTTGATTTTTACCTGATAGACAATTGCTTGACTAGCATTATCGACTAAATTTTTCTTAATGTGTGCCACCACTGCGGGAATACTGGTAATTTTTCTGGCATCGTAGAGATCGGATAAACTTAAAAAAGTATCGGCCATAATTCGCCAAAATTGACCTAAACCGCTATAGTAGGCCATCATCCGCATTTGTTCTGGCAAAAATTCAGGAAAGGCTTTATTTAAAATTAAAACTAGGGGATTATTCCTAAATTTGGCCTGAATAACTTTGGCTGTCACTTCGCGAAAAGCGGCACTATCTACATAACTATCTAAACCACCCCCACCATGCCAAAACATGGCTTTCATACAGTATTCAGCATACTCAAAATTAATGCGATTATGCCACCAGTGTTGTAGTAATTTCTGCCAAGATACTTGACCATTAAAATATTTAAAGAAGGGGAAAAAAACCAAAAACTGATTTTCCGCAATATAAATTAAATTTTTGGAATAAGCATCTAACACCACTCCGTAACTTTTCAGGATACCCACTACCTCGATCAAATTCTGGGGAGTATCTTTTAACAATGCTTCCCCAGCCGTGAGACGATCAATATAGGATGCTAGGGGATGAGAGGAGGACTTGACAGGGATAGTGACCATGCTAGAAGCTTGATAAAATAACTTTCCTTATCTATTTTAACCCATAAAAGCACAACCAATTAGCGGCGGTGGCACGGCGAGTCATGCGGGGATTGAATTCGCCAATTTTATAACCGGTAAACCCCAATTTATCTTTTAATAATTGTTTATTTTCTGGCAAGATCGATCGAGTTAATTTTACTGTTGGGGGACGATTGGCAATAAAATCCGGGGGTTGAGGATATTCACAGCGCCAATCTTCCTCTACTTGACTATTATCCCATTTTCCCTGACTTTCATCGTAGCGATAGCCTAAACTTTGCCAGACCAATTTATTAACGGTTTCGTCGTCAATTTCATCGTTAATAATCGCCCAAATTGTCTCTATATTTAATTCTGGTAGTTCCATAGATTAAGTGAATAGCAGATGGGGTGTGGGGAAGTGGGGTGTAGGGTGTGGGGTGTGGGGTGTAGGGTGTGGGGTGTGGGGTGTGGGGTGTGGGGAGAATAAATAAAATAATCTCCTATCTCCTGACGACCGGCTACTGACGACCGGCTACTGCCTACGGTTAAAATAACTGGTGAATAACATCATTGATCATCGCGTAAGCGTAGCCTATTTTGCCTCCTTCTAACGCCAAAATTATTTTTATCTTAACTATCGGTGTGGTGTCGGTTTCTGCATCGGCAATTTTTATCCGGTTAGCGATCGAAGCGGTAGATAATGCTACGATCGCATTTAGTTTATTTTTAGCGACTTCTCGTCTGATATTGGCTTCTGTTGTCTTAATTCCGAACTGGTTGACCTTATCACGCCAAAAAGTCCCTGTTCAAGCCTATTATTACGCAGTGGGAGCGGGATTTTGTTTAGCTCTCCATTTTGCTACTTGGATTACTTCTCTATCCTACACCTCGATCGCCGCTTCCACCACTTTAGTCACTACTAATCCCCTCTGGGTTTCTCTGTTGGGTTGGTGGTGGTTTCGAGAAAAACCGAGCAAATTAACTTTTATCGGCATTTTTGTGGCTCTAACGGGGGGATTATTGATTGTTTTAGCCGATCGAGATCTCAGTAGCTCTTATCCTAACCCTTTATTGGGCAATAGCTTGGCTTTAATTGGAGCAATTCTCGTCAGTGGTTATATTCTCCTCGGACGGGAAGCACAAAGAAAGGGCTTAAATATTAAGAATTATATAACTGTAGCCTACACTACCGCAGGATTAGCTTTATTACCTTCTATTTTCTTATTCGGTCAAGGTAACAAAAGCTATCCTTTGTCCGTGTATGTTTATGTGTTAATGATGGCGATTTTTCCGCAATTAATCGGTCATACTAGCTTTAACTGGGCTTTGCGATGGGTAGCACCGACAATAGTAACCATGGTAATTTTATTAGAGCCAATCGCCGCTAGTCTGTTAGGAGTGTTCATTTTTGGTGAAATACCAGCCCAAGAAGTCATTTATGGCGGATTAATTCTATTAATCGGCGTAGGCATTGCTATTTTAGGCGGATAAGCTTGTTAGTGTATCTAATATTACCGGTTAAGTGTGATCTTGATCGCGGATGGTAATCACAGACAAAGACTAGATTAGTGTACAATGCTAACTGCATGAGAGTTTAGACAATCTGACTCACTTGAGCAATAGGGTTTTCGGGGAATTAATTCCCTGACTAGAGTTAGAAATATCCGATCATCGAAAATTTTGCGTCTGAAACCCCGCCGTTTTAGGTTGGCTTTGCTGTTAAATATGAGCATCGTTTACGAAATATATGCTAAAATATGAGACATGGAAAAAGCCTATTCTTACCGATTTTACCCGACACCAGAACAAGAGTCGCTATTGCGGC
>NZ_JAPZQJ010000538.1:0-3583 GCF_027530405.1 Microcystis sp. LE19-41.2A
ATACGGTCAAGTATTAGTCAGCAATTATCGCGATTTTCTGCTCATCGGTCGCAATAGCCAAGGTCAACCGGTAGAATTAGAAGCCTATAGTTTAGCCCCGTCAGAAGCCGAGTTTTGGCTAAAAACCTCAAATCCATCCAAATTTGCCGCCGAACACGGTGATAGCCTCTTAGAATACCTAAAGAGAGTGCTTTTACAGGCGGCTCCTATCACCTCACCAGCCGATGTTGCTTGGTTTCTTGCTTCCTATGCGCGCGACGCAAAAGCACGCTTAGAACATCATTCCGATCTTCCCGCTCTGGCCAATATTCGTCAAGCTTTAGAAAATGCCCTAGGTATCAAATTTGAACGGGAACAGGGGAATAAATTTTTTCGTTCTACCCTCGTGCAAACCCTCTTTTATGGTTTATTCTCCGCTTGGGTATTATGGCACAAGGAAAACCTCAATCGCGAGGATAAAGAGGATAAGTTCAATTGGAAATCCGCAGCCCACCATCTCCATGTTCCCATGTTAGCGATCCTATTTGAGCAGATCGCCGCACCGAGTAAGTTAAAATCTTTGGGATTAGTAGAAGTTTTGAATTGGACCGGTGCAGCTTTAAATCGAGTGCGACGAGAGGAATTTTTTCGTCAATTCGATGAGGGACAAGCGGTACAGTATTTCTATGAACCATTTTTGCAAGCTTTTGATCCCGATTTACGCAAAGAATTGGGAGTTTGGTACACTCCTCCAGAAATTGTTCGCTATATGGTAGCGCGAGTCGATCGAGTTTTGCGAGAAGAATTAAATATCGAGGACGGTTTAGCTAATCCCGATGTTTATGTTCTCGATCCTTGCTGTGGCACCGGTGCTTATTTAGTCGAGGTTTTGCGCTATATTACCGATACTTTACAGGAAAATGGCGCGGGTGCTTTAGCCATGGCTTTGGTGAAAAAGGCAGCCATAGAAAGAATTTTCGGTTTCGAGATTTTAACCGCTCCTTTTGTCGTCGCTCATCTACAATTAGGTTTATTCCTGCAAAGTTTGGGTGTACCTTTAATAGAAGATAGTGAACGGGTGGGGATTTATCTGACTAATGCTTTAACCGGTTGGCAACCTCCCGATGAGGAAAGTAAACAGAAAATTCAACAGCTACAATTAAGTTTTCCGGAGTTAAATAAGGAACGAGAGGCAGCCGATGAAGTTAAGCGCGGTAAACCGATTTTAGTTATTCTCGGTAATCCTCCCTACAATGCTTTTGCTGGAACCAGTCCCGCAGAAGAAGCAGGTTTAGTGGAATTGTATAAACAGGGTTTAATCTCCGATTGGGGGATTAAAAAGTTTAATTTGGATGAGCTATATGTGCGCTTTTTTCGTTTAGCGGAAAGATGTATTTCAGAAAATACCGGCAAAGGGGTTGTTTGTTATATTTCTAACTATTCTTGGGTTAGTGAACCTTCTTTTGTTATCTTGAGACAGAATTTATTAAAGAATTTCAATAAGTTTTGGATCGAAAATATGCACGGAAATCGCAAAATTTCTGAATATGCACCCGATGGTAGAACCAGTGAGACAATTTTCTCAATACCCGGATTCTCAGCAGGAATTCAACAGGGAGTGGTGATTTCTCTTTGGTTGAAAAATAGTTCTCAGCAAGGAACTAAAGTCTTATTTCGAGATGATATTGATGCAGCTAAAGCAGTTGAAAGAAGGTCACAACTTTTAGAAAGCTTAAAAAATCAAGATTTTGATGCTTTTTATCAAGTCTCTAACCCAGAACAATCTAATCGTTATTCTTTCCGTCCCTCCGATGTTTCCTCTCACTATTTAGCATGGCCAAAGTTAACAGATTTATCTGATGAAGCTCCAATTACAGGTTATAAAGAGAATCGAGGCTATAGTTTTATTGATAGTGATAAAACTATTCTTTCGGAAAGGATAAGTAAATACTTTGATCAAAATGTTTCATGGGAAGAATTAGCATCACTTAATACAGGTTTAACTAAAAATGCAGCTCGATTTGATGCCAAAAAAGCCAGAGATAAAGTCTTAAAGTTACGCAAAAAATTTAATACTCAAATGCTGTTACCTTATCTGCTCAGACCCTATGAGGTTAAGTGGTGTTATTATACTCAAATTAGACCGCTTTGGAATGAGTCTAGACCTTCGCTATTTATTCATCAATTTCAAGGTAATTCCTTTTTAGTCAGTCGTCCTGCTGGTGTTGCCTCTCCCGAAGGAATACCATTTTATTTTACTAACTGTTTAGGAGACTTTGACTTTATTAGAGGTCATGCTTATCACTTTCCTATACGATTACGTCAAAATTCAGAGAAGGTGAATACAGAAGATAATACTCAAGGAAAATTATTCGATTCCAGTAACTTTAATAGTCCTTCAATAAAAGCCAATCTCTCGGAAAAATCTCGTCAATACTTAAATCAACTGGGTATTAATAATCTTGATGAAAATATCGAGAATGCCTCCTTAATTTGGCTGCACTCGTTAGCGATTGGGTACTCTCCCTTGTATCTTCGGGAAAATGCCGACGGTATTCGTCAAGACTTCCCAAGAATTCCCCTTCCCAATAGCCAAGAATTATTAATTAAATCTGCCCAACTAGGACAAGCGATCGCATCTCTTTTAGACACAGAAAACCCAGTTATAGGAGTCACCAAAAAACCGACCCCTGCACTGCAAAAAATCGCCTTGATTTCCTGCACTGATGGGGGAAATTTAAACCCAGATAAGGGGGATTTAATTATTAACGTCGGTTGGGGACATGGGGGTAAAAATGGTGTGACAATGCCGGGTAAAGGAAAAGCGATCGCCAGACAATATACAACCGCAGAAATGAGCGTAATTAGCCCAGAAATGCGAAAATTATTAGGAACGACCACCTATGATATTTATCTCAATGATCGAGCCTATTGGCAAAATATACCATCCCGGGTGTGGGAATATACCATCGGGGGTTATCAAGTTATTAAAAAATGGCTAAGTTATCGCGAGGAAAAATTATTAGGACGGGGATTAACTATCGCAGAAGTGCAGGAAGTAAGCGAGATGACTAGAAGAATTACTGCGATTATTCTCCTAGAATCAGATCTAGATGATAACTACCAAAATATCAAAACAGCCGTGTATTCTTTTTAACTTAGTGTCAGCAGAATTCCCTCGCTTTTAGCGATGGGATGAATGCTGATACTAAATCCGTTGAGTACAGGCTAGTTATGAGACGAGGCACTCATGCAAGAGGCAAAAGGGGAAATAAATAATCAGTTTTTAATAACAGGATTTAGTATGACATTCAGTTTTTTTCCCACTTCCCACTCCCCAATTCATAATTCATAATTCCCCAAGGATTGGATGATTGAAGCCTTCTGAAGCAAAAGAATATCTGTGATTGCTATCAAAACTGTTATATTATATAAAAATATTTCTGAGATTTTTTCTATGCCTCTAATTAGGGTCTGCTGAATAAATCTAAAAACCTTGTTGGATAAGACTTTTGGACTTTTTTCCCCTCAAAAAGTGCCAGCCATTGCGGGGATCGGGGGAAAATTCAGGTACTTTTTCCCTGAAAATTAGGTAGTTGACCAC
>NZ_JAPZQJ010000040.1:0-20340 GCF_027530405.1 Microcystis sp. LE19-41.2A
GACTTCCACTACTAGCACATGATTCTCATTAGTTACTAACACATCAATTTCTAGGGTTTTACCGTCGAGACGTTTTCTGACTCTTTGACTAACTTGATGTACGGGAATCTGACGATTTAAAAATAAAGTCTCACAAGCTGGGGCTACCATATTTTCGACAAAACGACCCCATTTACCCCCAAGATTACCAATTTCTTGACTGAGTCTGGTAATTTGGCGATCAGTTGCTTGAAAGCGTCGCTCGGTTTCTTTTTGAGCTTCTACTAATTCGGCTAATAATCTCCAAACGTCATCGGCGGTGGTGGTCATAATTTTTCCTCTAAATTAACTTGACACTAACCCGATTATATCTTGTTTGAAGGATAGAGCCTGATGGCAGATAATGAAATAGTAGCGATTTTTTTTAATATGGCGGATCGCAATTGTCAGTCGAAATGGCTATCGATCATAGGAATTGGTGAAGATGGCTTAGAAGGGTTAAGTTCGGTGGGGCGAAGTCTGCTTTCTTTAGCATCAGTTATTGTCGGTGGTGAACGTCATCTGGCAATGTTACCCCCAGAGGATCGACGGCAAAAACTGCTCTGGACTTCTCCTATTCAAGACTCTGTGAACGAGATTATCCGCCTTCGTGGTCAATCCGTCTGTGTTTTGGCCAGTGGTGATCCCATGTGCTACGGGATTGGTGTCACCCTCACCCGTCAGATTCCCCTTGAGGAAATGACGATTATTCCCTCTCCTTCTGCCTTCAGTCTTGCCTGTAGTCGTTTGGGTTGGCCTCTGAGTGAAGTGGAAACTTTGAGTTTGTGCGGTCGCCCTCCGGCTTGGTTGAATGGGGTGCTTTATCCCGGCGCTAAACTGCTGGTACTGAGTGCCGATGCCCAGACTCCAGCGATCGCTGCTCGGCTGCTCCGGGAGGGAGGTTTTGGCGAAAGTTCCATCACGGTTTTAGAACATCTAGGGGGAACCCTAGAACGCCACATTCAAGGCATCGCCAACGATTGGCAATTTACAGAGCTGGCGGATTTAAATGTCATCGCCATTAGCTGCATCTCCTCCCATCCCACCACCCTGGCGCCGCGCCTTCCCGGACTGCCGGATTCTGCTTACCATCATGACGGCCAGTTGACAAAAAGAGAAGTTCGTGCTATCACTCTGAGTACATTGGCTCCCCTACCCGGACAATTGCTCTGGGATGTGGGGGCAGGTTGTGGTTCCATTGCCATTGAGTGGCTGCGGAGCGATCGCCGTTGCCAGGCTATTGCGATCGAACATCATCCCACCAGATTACAATACATTGCCGATAATGCCGCCGCCCTGGGAACGCCCCATCTGCAAATCGTCGCCGGAATCGCACCGAGCGCCCTAGAAGATTTACCGCAGCCGGACGCTATTTTTATTGGTGGCGGTATCACCACACCCCACCTATTGGAAACCTGTTGGTTAGCCCTGCGCCCCGGGGGTCGTCTTGTTGCCAATACTGTTACAATTGAAAGCGAATTAGTCCTCTTGCAATGGCATAGTAAATTAGGAGGGGAACTGCTGCGGATTGGCATTGAAAAAGCCGAACCGGTCGGTAAATTTTTAGGTTGGAAAGCAATGGCCCCCGTAACCCAGTGGACTGTTCTGAAACCGAGATTGTAAATCCTTAATTTTCTCCTTGATCCCTCTTGCAAAAGTTGTCAATAGAACTTTTTGGGTATTCTTTTCCTCTCTAATTAGTTAGGTGTTAAAAATTGTCAGATCCCCCTTAATAAGGAGGGATCAAAGCCCCCCTTATCAAGGGGGGTTGGGGGGATCAAAGCCCCTTAATAAGGAGGGATCAAAGCCCCCCTTATCAAGGGGGGTTGGGGGGATCAAAGCCCCTTAATAAGGAGGGATCAAAGCCCCCCTTATCAAGGGGGGTTGGGGGGATCAAACTTCCAATTACTCCACAAACTCCCTCAAAATTACTCAAAACTTCTTGATTAGTAAAGCGGATTACTGTTAATCCATAACCTGATAAAATTTGGGTTCTTTCTAAGTCATAGTTCTGAGCATCTTCACTATTATGAATATCACCATCAATTTCAATCACTAATTTTAATTCGGGGCAATAAAAGTCAACAATAAATTGATCAATCGGTCTTTGACGATGAACTCTATATTGAAAATTTTTTAAGTATTCATACCAAAGTTTTCTTTCAGCTTTGGTCATGTTTTTACGGAGTTCTTTGGCTCGTTCTACGAGTTTGGGATTGTAGGGTAGATGATGATGATTGGTTAATTGCATAGGTTTGATCCCCCCAACCCCCCTTGATAAGGGGGGCTTTTTACTGGTTTAAGATGATTGGTTAATTGCATAGGTTTGATCCCCCCAACCCCCCTTGATAAGGGGGGCTTTTTACTGGTTTAAGATGTATAAGTCTGTGATATATTACAGGTTACAAGTCTCTGCGCGAGAAAAGTGATATACCACCTCACAAACCCCTCTTCATCCTTCTTCAAGGGTAGGTGTGCGTGCTTACTACCATCTAATAAAAAAGTTAGCTGATCATAGCTCAACAAGTCTCCGCCCCTGCGCCAACCCACCTCGTCAGCGAATTTTTTATACACATCATAATCGTATTCCCCTGGGACACCACCGCAATCCAGCCAGACTTTTTTCTGCACAGAAAAGCCAAATTTGCCGCCGCTATTATCTACCCAGAGCTTGTCAATGGTGCGTAACTCTTCACAGGGAAAGTTGTTAATGCTTTCTTCATCTAGCCAGCCTTCATCTTCCCTCTTAGCAATTAACAACATTAACCGCGCCGTTTCCTCATCGGCTTCGCGCCATTGGCCATTTTTCAGATAGGTTTCTAGTTGAGTAAAGAGAGAAGTCTGTCGTTTTTGTTCTAAAAGTTCCAATCTGCGACGTTTTTTAACAGGTAATTCCCAATAACATCGCTCCGCTAATCCCTGAGCTTTAGGATTAGATTGATTATAAAAATAGACAATAAAATCAGTCGGATTAATCAATAAAGTAGCATACATAATGCAAGCCTCGTACCAGAGATTTTGCTCCCAATTTTCCTTGAGTAAATTTTCTTGCTTTAACCGTTTAACTTCCAAAGCGATTAAATAGGATTGAAAAAAATTATGGGCAAACTCATAGTATTCATCTTTTTTCAAAATTAACTCACTCACATGAATTAACCGCTCTACAAAATCCTTAGCCGAAGTGCTTTCAGGATAACCCAATTCCTGAATAAAATTTTGTATAGAACTCAGTAATTCCGAATATTCAATCGTGGTTGTATTTCCCATTTTCAGGGCTAACTGTTGTAATACCCGTTGACGATGATTTTCCTCATTATTATCTAAAATCATATCAATGCCCCTAGCTTGAGGGCGAGTGATCAATTGCAGATCAAAAATTCGGCGAAATAAATCCACTCGTTGCTGAGGTAATTTTTGTCCCGAGCCAAAGTTTGCCCGATGTAACTGTACTATCATATTCAGATTTAAGGGATTTCTCGCCAAGGCTAATAGAGTAGAACTTTCCCCGGAATCATCGAGAGCAAATAACTGATTAATTAAATCCTTTGCTTTATTATCGGCAGCTTCTTGTTTAGCTTTTAAACTTCTGCTAACTCTGGTTTCCTGCTCTTGCCAGAAATACCATTTATACACAAAATCCCGAATATTTTTATCGGTAAATTCATTAATAAACACCTTTTGCCGATGTTTATGCTCAGAGCTATAGCGGTGTGCAGTCGTATGAGGTACAGTGTCACGAGCTATAAACCATGCTAGGCAAAGCTTGGTTTGTATCTCACTCAAGCGCTTACCGCTATAAACGCTTGATAGCCTTTGGGACGAGAGGTTAAAATAAAATAGTTTTGGCGAAAATCATGCCACTGTTTGCCAATCCATTGACTGACTTTTTCGGCATATTCGGGTTTAACTTCATCAAAACCATCAAACATCACTAACATTCGCTGACGGGTTAAATGATTTTTAGCCCAGTTCTGAGGTAAATCTAATTCTTGAGAAATATCTTGTTTAAGATGTCGCTCAATTAAAGTCGGTAAATCTAATCCTTCTGTGGTGGTAATCACTTCCTGCCATCTCCGTAAACGTAAAAAGACAGGAATTAAAAAAGGTGCATTTTGTTTCGGTTGTTTTAGAGCGTAGTTATAGGCTAAATGACGCAATAAAGTTGTTTTTCCTCGGCCACCAGGAGCCAGAATTAACAACCGTAAATCTGTCCTCTTTTTAGCCCGTCGCAATAGATCCCAAATATCATCCCCCGTACCTTTAGATTCTTCTTCTGAGCGCAGTTCTAATTGACTCAGGTCTAAATTAATAAAAATTTCTTCCAGTTCCGGAGTAGAAAAACCAAAGATTGCATCTTCAATCCCTTCAATATCATCATAACGACAATCTGAATCCCGTAATTTAATTAAATATTTCCCGTCAGGATTAGCTAATTGCCAACGTATTTTTTCCAGTCCTTTGTCTAGCCAAACAAAAAAGCTTAAAGCTGAACCTTTACCATGATTTTTACCTTTGGTTCTTGCTATTTCTAAAAACCCTTGACTCCAGGCTGATCCGTAGGTAAAAAAGCCCGTGACGATAAAGGTGACTCCCCCGACAATAATCGCGTTAACCGTGTCATGTTGACTAAGCCAAGTTAAGCCGCCTGTAATGCTACCCCCGATAATTGGAAGGGAAGGAGCGGAGGTTCGGAGTTGATGGGCAACAAAAGCAGTGATTTTTCCCGTCCAAACTTCAGCCTGTTCCTTTTCCTGGTCAAAATCTGATTCTTTTTTCTCTTCAGATTCGGATTCTTCCGGCTTTGCGGTTTTATCGTCCATAAACCCCCTTTGATCAACCTCTTCTAATTATACTAGACCCCTTGGGAGTGGTGTTATTGGCTTATAAGTAGGTAGGCGTTAAAAATTATCAGACACCCCCCTTATCAAGGGGGGATTAAGGGGGGATTAAGGGGGGATCGGCACCCCCCTTATCAAGGGGGGCAGGGGGGATCGAACCGGAAATGTCGCTTTTTTATCCCGATGGACAAGCTTTCACTAGCTATAATCAGGAAAAACAACGAGCGGAACGATTAGCCAATAAACTGCGGGAATTAGGCCTTAATCCTGACGAAATCTAAGTTTATCTCTTGATCGCAGTTTAAAGTTAATCTTTGTTAAGAGACAACTAAAAAATAGCCATAGTGGGCTATATGTATTTTCAGTATGATGAAGTTAGTTGGCTTAGTACAAAAAAACTCATGTTCAGGGATAATTGCTTTAAGCACGGCTAGTCGGAGTCCTATAGGTGAAGTTTATCTCGTAAATCTTCAGTTTTCAGTGCCAAGTTTACAGTCTCACTGCCAACGGGTAGAAATTTCACAGGTACATTATAAATTGTATATGATATTTGATGACCAATAACGAAATTACAGTTAACGACTACTCATCCACTAGATTATCAAGGGCGAGATTGACTCTCAAGGTTGATGGTCCTTATTTTCCTATGGTGAAATTCCAAAAACTTTTAGAGAGTTTTTCTATAATCCTGACGGAAATTGATCAAGAAATATCAGATACGGGAGAGGTGGGAGTAGAGTGGGCAATTACGGAAGTTCAACAAGGAAGTATTATTATGACAGCCGAAGCAAATATCCTTGATGAACAGGTGGAAACTGAGCGTCCTCAAAGAATTATCAATGTTTTTAGAGATAGTTTAGAAGAATTGATTAAGGAAAAACCTCAACGTCCCTTGTACTTCAACAATAAAGCCCTGTATAATGTCAAGAAGTTTAGCGAATTAATCGATCCAAATGATTTTGCTTATATCGAGTTTTCTACGGAAAATTGGAGGTTTTATGTTACTAAAAATATAGCGGCTAATGTAGATGAAATTACTCAAAATTTTTACAGTATTTATGGCTCTATTGAAGGGCAGTTAGTATCTATTAATATTGCCAATCGTCAAAAGATGGGGATTCGTAGCCTAACTGATAACAAAATTATTAAATGTTTTTTTCCTGAAGAACTTTTTGAACAAGCTAGAGAAGCTTTAGGAAAAAGAGTTTATGTTTTTGGGTTAATCCGGCAGTATTTGCATGGAGAAAAAATCAATATTCAAGTGCAAGAAATGAAAGTTTTTCCTGAAAAATCTGCTGCTTCTTCCCTGTCTAATATTATCAATTCAATTAGAGGTTAGTCTTGAAAAAAAAGTCTATCAAAAAACATTATTGTGATTCGGGAATCTTTATCAGTTTTTTCAATGAAGAACCCCAGTATTATGAACAATGTAAGAATATTTTACTGGCAGCAGAACAGGGATATATTGAACTCTATACATCGGCTTTTACCATGGCTGAAGTTGTTTATATTAAATCTCTAAAAGCGAAACGAGATTTATCTGATTTAGAGCAGGAAAATATTATTAACAACCTATTTTCTAATGAATGGATAAAGTTAGTAGGATTTGAACGAGAGACATCGGAAATCAATCGTTATCTGATTAGGAGTTATAAACTACAACCCTTTGATGCACTACATCTCGCTACAGCGATTAGGATGAAGCTTGATTATTTTGATACCGTAGATCAAAAATTAATTGATAAAGTTCCACAAGAGGTTAATTTTTCTCCCAATTATCCCAAAAAAGTTATTATACAAAAGCCATTTATCGAGGGTTTTCAACCTCCCTTACCATTTCTATGATTAAACTGATGATATAACGTTTCTCACACCTGTGAGGCACAGTTAAACCTTTGCTGATTAAGCTTTTCAACATCGATAATGTACCTCTTGCGAACAGGAAACGCTATATATAATAATTAGCAATTAAATAGACTCGATTAATATTGTCAACATACTAAGATAAAAAAAGGTGGGCAAGTCCCACCTTTATCACTAAACTATTGTCCTTGCTCCACTGCTGCCACCATCAATAAAGTTTTGAGGACAGAATCAGGATTAAGACTGATAGAATCGATGCCTAATTCCACTAAAAATTGAGCAAATTCGGGATAATCACTAGGAGCTTGACCACAGATACCGATTTTGCGATTATGGGCTTTAGCGGTTTCAATGGCCATTTTCACCATGCGTTTAACTCCCTCATTCCGTTCATCAAAAAGATGGGCAACCAGGGCAGAATCCCGATCTAATCCTAAGGTTAATTGGGTCAAATCATTAGAACCGATCGAAAATCCGTCAAACACCTGAGCAAATTGGTCGGCAAGAATTACATTACTTGGTAACTCACACATCACATAAACTTGCAAACCATTAACCCCGCGTTCGAGACCATTTTTCGCCATTTCTTCGAGGACTCTCATCCCTTCTTCGGGGGTACGACAGAAAGGAATCATCGGAATCACATTAGTTAATCCCATTTCTTCCCGTACCATTTTCAGCGCCCGACATTCCAAAGCGAAAGCCTCGCGATAATTAGGATCAGTATAACGGGAAGCGCCGCGCCAACCGATCATCGGGTTTTCTTCCTTGGGTTCAAAGGGTTTGCCACCCAATAAATTAGCGTATTCATTGGATTTAAAATCAGACATCCGCACAATTACATCTTTGGGGTAGAATGCGGCTGCAATCATGGCAATTCCCCGGGCCAATTTATCGACGAAAAATTGGGGTTTATCCTCGTAGTGTTTGGTTAATTCGGCGATTTGGTCTTTTACGTCTCCTTCTTCCAATTCGTGGAATTTCAGCAAGGCGCTGGGGTGGGCCTGAATATGGTTAGCGATAATAAACTCTAGACGGGCTAAACCGACCCCTTGGGCAGGAATATCGGCAAAAGCGAAGGCTTTTTCGGGATTACCGATATTCATGAGGATTTTTGTCCGAGTTTGGGGCAAATTGTCCAGGGGAGTTTCAAGAATTTCAAAGGGTAGCAATCCGAGGTAAACTTTCCCTTCATCCCCTTCCGCACAGCAAACGGTGACTTCCTGACCGGTTTTAATCGTTTCCGTGGCATTATTGCAACCCACGATCGCCGGAATGCCCATTTCTCGCGCGATAATAGCGGCATGGCAAGTACGACCACCCTGATTAGTAACGATCGCGCTTGCTTGTTTCATAATCGGTTCCCAGTCGGGATCCGTGCGATTGGTGACGAGAACTTCTCCCGGTTTAAAGTTGTTGATTTTATCTACACTGAGGATGACTCTGGCTTTTCCTTGACCGATTGCTGCACCTACACTTCGTCCCACCGCTAAAACTTGACTTCTTTCTTTAATTTCGTAGGATTTAAGGATATTAGCGGCTTTTTGCGATTGTACGGTTTCTGGGCGCGCCTGAACGATAAAGAGTTCTCCCGTGATCCCATCTTTTGCCCATTCGATGTCCATGGGGGTGTAGGTTCCGCGCACTTGCGAGTAATGTTCCTCGATTTGGGTCGTCCAACGGGCTAAAGTGAGGATTTCTTGGTCACTAATGCAGAATTGATCCTGTTCTAGCTTGTTAACTCGGATATTCTTGGTTAGACGCGATCCTCCATCATCGTAGATCATCTTGATGGCTTTACTGCCGAGGCGTTTGTCGAGGATGGGTTTGTAACCGTTTTTAAGAGTGGGTTTAAAAACCAGATATTCGTCGGGGTTAACGGCTCCTTGCACGACATTTTCCCCTAAACCGTAGGCTGCGGTGATTAAAGTGGCATTTTTGAACCCTGTTTCCGTATCGATGGAAAACATCACCCCGGAGGTGGCTAGATCTGAACGCACCATTTTTTGGACACCGACGGAAAGGGCGACGGCAAAGTGATCGAAACCGTTATGATGACGGTAGGAAATAGCGCGATCGGTGAATAAAGAGGCAAAACATTTATGGCAAGCTTCTAAAACTCCCCTTACCCCTTGCACGTTGAGATAGGTTTCCTGTTGTCCGGCAAAACTCGCTTCTGGTAAGTCTTCGGCGGTGGCGCTTGAGCGAACGGCCACATCTATGGAATGATAGAGATCATCGCCATAACGTTCACAGAGTCGGCGATAGGCAATAGCGATCGCATGACTTAAATCATCGGGGAACGGTGTATTGAGGATTAATGTGCGTGCTTGTTTACCTTTTTCTTGCAAGTTCTGCACATCATTTTCGTCTAAATCTTGGAAAATTTGTCTTAATTGTGCGTCTAGTCCGGCTTTTTCGACAAAGTGACGGTAAGCGTAAGCGGTGGTGGCGAATCCTGTGGGGACATTAATCCCTTTCGGGGTTAATTGTTGGATCATTTCGCCTAAGGAGGAGTTTTTGCCGCCGACTAATCCTACATCTTTGCTGTCTACTTCTTCAAACCACAGAATTAATGCTTGTTCTCTAGAGGTTCTCGCAACATCTTGTAGTAGCATCATAAGTATTTTTACCTCTGTACTTTATACTTTCAGTTTAGCGACATACCATCTTCAAAAACCCTTGAGTTTGATATTTATTTACAAAACTATATAA
Source organism: Microcystis sp. LE19-41.2A (assembly GCF_027530405.1). NCBI lineage: Bacteria > Bacillati > Cyanobacteriota > Cyanophyceae > Chroococcales > Microcystaceae > Microcystis > Microcystis sp. LE19-41.2A. The sequence goes on from NZ_JAPZQJ010000040.1 coordinate 9,435, forward strand.
TAGCAAACTCAGCTACGATCACCCTATCTCTAAAGGGTTTAATTGTCTAGCTACTTAACACAAAAATTAACAAACTAATCAGGAGTCTCAACAGTAACTTTCCTCAATGATAGCCTTAGTTATCTCAAAATAGTTACAGCAGTTATCTCAATGGTGAGATAGGAAGTTTTCGTTTTGGGGAGTCGGTCGTCAGCAGTCAGGAGTCAATACCAAATTAGGTTAGACTTTTTTTATGAGAAGGGCTGTAATTTAGCTTTAGGCATTTTCAAAGTCTGATAATAGTTCTTCTTCTGTTAAGTCAATCATCCCTACGCCAAAATCGGTCAATCTCAATAAAAAATTAACCCTATCCACTCCTAATAAATTGGCAGCCATACCGGACGAAATACGTTTCATCTCAAAGAGTTTTACTACCATAGCCCAGGTTGCTTCTCTCTCGAATTCCTCGCGGTTTTTTTGAAGAAAGTCGGGTAAATTTTCAGGATAATTTATGGTGAGTTGTAAAGTCATATCTCGTGTTATATTTATCTCATTTTTCTAGGTTGGATTTCACCTAGTTTAGCTCCATCCAACCTAGATTTATTTAGGGTTTGCTGAAAAAGCTTTTCCTGGGGGCAGGGTGTGGGGTGTGGGGTGTGGGGTGTGGGGTTTTACCCATTTTCAGGGGGTCAATTACCTAATTTTCAGGGAAAAAGTCCCGGAATTTTCCCCCCAATCACTCCAAAGGTCGGCACTTTTTGAGGGAAAACAAGTCTAAAAACCCTATCCAACAAGGTTTTTAGATTTATTCAGCAAACCCTATTTATAGTTGTGTAATGGTGACATCAACAGTTTTAACCGTAGTTCCCAAACTGGATAAAGGAGGTTGAATTTCCTGTTCATTACCCACTACTAGAGTCACAATTTGATTCGGTTGCAGATATTGTTGGGCCACTCGTTGAATATCGGCAATTGTCACCCCTTTTACCGCTTGTTGATAACGGAAGATAAAATCTTGGGGATAACCATAGTATTCATAGGTCATCAATCGCGATAAATTTTGAGCAGGTTTCTCAAACTTAAAAACAAAAGAATTGAGAATAGCATTTTTAGCATCTTCCAATTCTTTGGCAGTAACGGGTTGATTGCGAAGGCGCTCGATTTCGCCTAAAATTGCCTTAATAAAAGGTACGGTGGCATCGGTGCGAGTTTGACCTCCGGCAATAAATAAACCGGGATAATCATAACGACTATTCCAGATACCATAGACAGAATAAGCTAATCCTTGACGGGAGCGCACTTCATTAAATAAACGACCACCAAAACCGCTTAAAATCTCATTTAATACCGTTAAAGCGGGATAGTCGGGACTATCCAAACGACCACCAAGATGACCTAATAAAACGCTACTCTGGGTTAATTGAGGTTGATTGACGACAAAGACACCTTGAAGATTTTTTTGGGTTGCCGAAGGGGTGACAATTTTAGTGGCAGTGGCGGGATTTTTCCAATCGCCAAAAGTCTTATTGATTAATGCTTTCATCGACTGAGAATCAAAATCACCGACAATTCCTAAAATTATTTGGTCGGGACGGACATAGGTACGATAAAAATCGATTAAATCCTGACGGTCAATATTAGCTAAAGTGCTATATTCTACAGTACGAGCGTAGGGGCTATTATCACCATAGACTAGCTTTTTAAACTCCCGACTAGCAATATCATCAGGATCATCATTACGTCGGGCAATTGCTCCTTTTTCCTGAACTTTGGCTAATTCTACCCTCTGATTTTCAAAAGCTGGGGAACGCAAAACCTCGGCAAAGAGATTAAAAACTGTTTCTAAATCTTCACTAAGAGCGCTAAAACTAGCAGTTCCAGCGTTAAGATCGATCGAGGTTTCTACGAGGGCCGCTCTTTGTTCTAATAATTGATTTAAGACATTGGAAGGATGTTTTTCCGTGCCACCACTACGCAGCACGGTTCCAGTAATATCGGCTAATCCGACTTTTTCCCCTGGTTCTAATCTTCCTCCTGTCCGAATCATCGCCGTACCACTCACTAAAGGTAAGCTCCGATCCTCCACTAAATAAACCACCATACCATTATCTAGTTGATAGCGCTCGTATTGGGGAACTGTAACTTCAGGAAGTGGAGGAAAAGTTAAATCGGTAAAATGTCGCGGGGTTTGGGCAATTGCCGGGGAACGAAAAGCTAGGACACCTATCAGGGTGATCAGGATTAAACCTAGCCATTGTAAGCGTTTTTTCATGATTATATTTATTTTAGGTTTTAGGTTTTAGGTGTTAGGGTGTTAGGGTGTTAGGGTGTTGGGGTGTTGGGGTGTTGGGGTGGTCACTGCGTGCGCGTTGCGGGGGGTGATGGGGTTTTAGTTGAAATTCCCCCACTTTCCCCACTTTCCCCATTTCCCCATCTATCTATTTCGGTAAAATTCGGCCAATAGTGCGATTTTCGGGGGTAAAAGTTTCTTTAGCCACCCGTTGAATATCAGCTGCCGTGACAGCATTATAAGCATCTAATTGGGCGAATAAATTACGCCAATCGCCGGTTTTTACCTCGTATTCAATCAAGGATCGCGCCATGCCCATGTTAGAATCAAGACCTCTTAATAGGGCTGCCCGTAGTTGATTTTTAACCCGTTCTAATTCCTGTTCCGAAACCGGTTCATTTTTCAATCTTTCCAATTCCAAATTCAAACCCTGCGCTACTTCCTCTAGGCTGACATTAGGAGCGCTGAGAGCATAGAATAACAGCAAATTCGGGTATTTATCCCCCGGAAAACCGTTAAATCCCTGGGCAGCGAGGGCAAGTTGTTTGTCCTCCACTAAAGCTTTATACAGTCGCGAAGTTCTTCCTTCACTCATTAAAGTGGCAATAACCTCGTAAACCGCATGATCGGGATGATTGAGAGCGGGACGATGGTATCCTTCTAAATACCAAGGCTGCGAGGCTAATTTTAGGGTAATTTCCTTTGTTTTGGTTTGGTTCGGTTCCACTACTTTCACCTGTGGGGGTTTCGGTTTAGCGGGAAAACGACCAAAATAAACTTTAGCTAACTGTTTGACCTGTTCTGGGTCCACATCCCCGGCGATAGCTATGGTTAAATTACTGGCAGGATAAAATTTATCGAAAAAGTTTTGGATATCCGAGGGTTCCAGATTGCGAATATCTCGATCGTAGCCGATAACGGGACGTTTGTAGGGATGGACAGTATAAGCTTGATCGAGAAAAGCTTCGATTAATAGACCCAAGGGGCTATTATCCGTCCGCATCCGTCTTTCTTCTAGAATTACGTCTTTTTCTTTGTAAAATTCCCGTTGGAACACCGGTTCTAAAAATCGTTCCGATTCCAAAGACATCCACAATTCCAATTTATTCGACGGGAAGCTGTAAAAATAGCTAGTTGCATCGCTGGAAGTGGTGGCATTTAAACCGACTCCTCCCTGAGTTTCGACGATTTGCCCGTATTCGTTGCGTTGGACGAATTTCTCGGACTCTGCCTTAGTTTTTTGAAATTCTTCCGTTAATTTAGCCACTTCTGCGCTTTTACCCGCTTTTTTGGCCGCTTGTAGTTCTTTGTCTATAGCTTCAAGGCGATCGAGGACTTTTTTCTCGCTAAGATAATCGGTAGTACCGATGGTTTTTGTGCCTTTAAAGGCTAAATGTTCCAAAAAGTGGGCAACTCCTGTTTTACCGTCCGGTTCATCGGCACCTCCCACATCCGCGTAGGTAACAAAGGAAATAACCGGAGCATCGCGATTTTCTAGGATAATAAATTTTAGTCCGTTATCGAGGCGAAATTCGGTAATTTTTTGTTGAAATTGCTTAAGGTAGGGGGTAATCGATTGTACATCGGCTGGTTGCTCTTTCGCTTGGGCAAGAAGGGGTGAGAAACTCCCAAAACCCCAAAACACAAGAAAAGCCACCCAAAAGCCGATTACAGCCCGATAATAGGGGTTATTTTTAATGATCATAGATAGTTTTATCAGGTATCGTGGGAGCGAGAGATCGATCGCTCTGTTCGATCTTAGCAGTCGATTGTTAGGAGAGGGGGAGTGGGAATTATGAATTATGAATTATGAATTATAAATTATGAATTGGGAAGTGGGGAAGTGGGGAAGTGGGGAAGTGGGGAGAATAAATAAAAGCAATCTCCTGACTCCTATCTCCTGACTCCTGACTTTTAGACAAAAAATCTCTCCCTAAAGAGGAGAGAAGTCAAAAAAAGCACGAATAACAATGGGTGGGAGGCGGTTTTTATAGGTCGCCACCACGAAAAGCTAGTAGGAAAATGACAAAGGGGCCAGCTAACATGATTAGCGCCACGAAGGTGAGTTGAAAAATGGGTTCTAAATTGAGAGCCGCAAATAATTCCATGATGTCTCCTAACCTGTTTACAATGATTTAAAAGGCTAATCTGGTCAAAACCATTGTCTCTGGTCAAAACCATTGTCTATCATACAGGGGATGATTCGCTGGTTTTCCTGATTCGATACAAAAATACATAAAGTTTTGTTGCAATTCTGAATTTTCCCGCTTTCCTATTTCCTTCCCACCGAGGGACCATCTCAATGTTCAACTCTCTGACCACATCTCCCGACTCGTTAACCCAGATTTATACTGGTTTTCAGGCACTCTCGGATCCCCTGCGACTGCAAATCCTCCAACTGTTGCGACATCAGGAATTATGCGTCTGTGAATTGCGCGATCATCTCGATATCGCCCAATCTAAATTATCTTTTCACCTAAAAACGCTAAAAGAAGCCAATTTAGTCCGCAGTCGTCAAGAGGGTCGTTGGATCTACTACAGCCTGAATCTATCTCAATTTCTTCTCCTAGAAGAATATCTATCGGAATATCGTCGTTTTAGTTCCCTCGTCCCCGCTCGTTTCTGCGAGGAAAATCAGTAACCAATCAAGATTTTTAGAAATATTAAAGCTTTATGACTGGCTTTTCCTCTTGACATATCAACTTTTTTTGAAATAATAAAGGTGGGTTGCCCAATCTCCCATTATTCCCTTTCCACCTTTGTGCGATGACTAATCAAATCAATCCTAAAGCCGCCAAAGCTGGTGGTAGCCTTAGTGTTTTTGAAAAATATCTTACCCTTTGGGTTATTTTCTGTATTTTGGCGGGAATTGCCCTCGGTCGGTCATTTCCGGACGTAGCGCGGACTTTAGATGCCATGAGTATCTATAACGTTTCTATTCCGATCGCCATCTGTCTTTTCTTCATGATGTATCCGATCATGGTTAAGATCGACTTTTCTCAGGCTCTCCGGGCTGCCCGTACTCCCAAACCAGTTATTTTAACTTTAGTGGTTAATTGGCTGATCAAACCCTTTACCATGGTGGCGCTGGCTCAATTTTTTCTCGGCTGGCTGTTTCTGCCTTGGTTGAGTCAAACGGAGATTATCCGAGGACAGACGGTAAGTTTAGCTAGTTCCTACACTGCTGGAGCTATTTTACTAGGAATTGCTCCCTGCACGGCCATGGTTTTGATGTGGGGCTATCTTTCCTACAGTAACCAGGGTCATACCCTAATTATGGTAGCAGTCAATTCCCTAGCGATGCTTTTTCTCTACGCTCCTCTAGGTAAATGGTTACTGGCAGCTAATAATTTTGTAGTCCCCTGGCAGACCATTGTTTTTTCTGTGTTAATCTACGTTGGTTTACCGCTTATTGCCGGTATCTATAGCCGTCACTGGATTTTTAAACATAAAGGACGCGCCTGGTTTGAATCGCGTTTTCTTCACTATCTCAGTCCTGTGGCAATCACTGCCTTATTGTTAACCTTAATCCTCCTCTTTGCTTTCAAAGGCGATTTAATTGTTAGTAATCCCCTGCATATTTTCCTGATTGCTATTCCCCTCTTTATTCAAACTAATCTGATTTTTTTACTTAGTTATGTGGCCGCTCTCAAACTCAATTTAGTTTACGAAGATGCGGCTCCCGCTGCTTTAATTGGTGCTAGTAATCATTTTGAGGTAGCGATCGCCACTGCTGTGATGTTATTCGGATTGAATTCGGGGGCTGCTTTAGCGACAGTAGTGGGGGTATTGATTGAAGTACCTGTGATGTTAATGTTGGTAGAATTCTGCAAAAAAACCGCCTTTTGGTTTCCCAGAGATCCAGAAAAAGCCACCCTTCTCGATCCTCGTTGCTTGAGTTCTTACAAATAATTATTCACCATGATCTAATCGACTCACAAACCAAGAATTCTTTTTCTGTATGGCTCTTTGCGGCCACGTTCCTACAGTCGTTTATTAGCAGAAGAAGCGGCCAGAATTATCACTGAATATGGGGCAGAAGTGCGCTTTTTTGATCCCCGTGAATTGCCGATTTATGGCAGTGTTCCCGATACTCATGCCAAGGTGCAAGAATTACGAGAATTAAGTCAATGGTCCGAGGGTCAAGTCTGGTCCTCTCCCGAACTTCACGGCAATATTAGCGGCATTATCAAAAACCAAATTGATTGGATTCCCTTGAGTATTGGTGCGGTTAGACCTACCCAAGGCCGCACCTTAGCAGTCATGCAAGTAAGCGGAGGTTCCCAATCTTTTAATGCGGTTAATACTCTGCGAATTCTTGGTCGTTGGATGCGAATGTTTACTATTCCTAATCAATCTTCTGTGGCTAAAGCTTATCAAGAGTTTCACGAGGATGGCACGATGAAAGATTCCCCCTATCGAGATCGAGTTATTGATGTGATGGAGGAACTTTATAAGTTTACCATTCTCCTGCGGGATCAGGTAGATTATCTGACTGATCGCTATAGTGAAAGGAAGGAAAAATCCGCCCAAGAAATAGCCACAATTGCCCATAAAGCTATTAATTAAATCAATTTCTAGGAGTTAAAATCATGAAAAAAGTCATGTTTGCCTGTAGAAAAAATTCCTGTCGTTCCCAAATCGCCGAAGGTTTCGCTAAAACTTTAGGCGCGGGTAAAATTTCCGTCACCAGTTCTGGATTAGAAGCGGCCAAAGTTCACCCCGGAGCAATCGCAGTTATGGGGGAAATTGGCATTGATATTACTGACCAAACTTCTAAATCAATTAGGGATTTTAATCCCGAAGATTACGATGCCGTTATATCCCTATGTGGTTGCGGTGTCAATCTGCCGGAAGGATGGGTTTTACAGGAAATTTTCGAGGATTGGTTAATTGATGATCCCGATGGTCAACCCATCGAAACTTTTCGCCGAGTTCGCGATGAAATTAAGGCTAAAGTTGTCGGATTAATTGAACAGTTAAGTAGGTAGTTGTTAAAAGTTTTCAGGTCCCCACCTTATCAAGGAGTTTGGGTAGGGTTGATTCATGAATCAACCCTACTATGAATCAACTCTACTATGAATCAACCCTAGGAGGGGCAGGGGGGATCAGAGGCAAAATCTATTTTTAATTTAATTATAACTACTTACTTAAGTTAATTTCTCCCAAATTTTTGCGGCTCTCTTATCGTTTGTGTGATCGATTTTAGCGATCAAATCTGTCTTCCTCTCTCTGTCCTTTGTGCCTTTGTAGTTTATCCCCAAGAGGAGCTTTTTTCCAGTCTATCCCTTGGGGGAGAAAAATAATAAGGGGAACCACAGTTGATGAAGAATATCTTCATTAATCCGACGCACGGCTAACCATTCCAACATATTGGAACGATGGCAGGTAGCCACTGCGATGGCACTGATGTCATCTTCTTCCGCTGCCGTCAAAACTTCTAATACAGGTGTTCCTTGTCGCACTTGGCTCTGTACTTGCAAACCGAGTTTTTCTAGTCGCACTTGCACCGATTCTAATTCCCGACGGGCATCATTTAAACGGTATTCGGTGACACTGGGATCGCGACTGATATTTTCCACTACCCGGACGAGGAGACATTGCTCAAAAGAGCCGGGGGCGCGAGTTTGGGCGTATTTTTCCATCTGTTCAATTAGATAAATCGCGTCGGGACTGCCATCGTAGGGAATTAATAAATGTTTCCAGAGATGCTGACAGCGCAGGGCCAATTCATCGCGAGTATAAACTGATAATAATTGCGGTCGGAAAATCAGCAGCGGAATATCGGTCATACCTGCGATCGCTAAACTGGTACTACCGAATAATTTTTCTTGGACAGCACCGCGCATGGGATTTCCCATCAAAATCACGTCGATAGAGTGATGAGCGAGGATTTCCCGCACGGCATCCACGGGACGACGGTTAGAGATTTCGACAATAACTGTCATGCCGTCGGGAATATTTGCTAAAGCTGGGGATAATTTTTCTTTAGCCGCATCAATTTTTCCTTGATCTACGGCAGCTAGGGTGGGTTGTTCCCAAACCGGAATACTGTGGAGGAAGATAACTTGTTTTAAGCCGCTCAGGGCTAAGTGTGGCACACAATGGACAAGACGATGGAGACCATCGAAAAGATCTGTACAGATCAAAGCGCGCTCGAACATAAATTAACCCCTAGCAATTCGGTTATCCTTCCCTAAGAATAGCTAAAAAGGTGAAGAAATGCGCCCCGCATCCCTAGCTCGTTTCCGGAGAAACCCAGCCGGAGAAAGAGGTCGCCCGCAGGGGTGAAATGAGTTATTGGGGAGCCCAGGGATTAGAATCTAGACCCCACTGGTGTTTGAGAAAAGCTTTGTACATATTTTCTCTGACCATCATTTGTTCGTAGAGCTTGATCAGGAAATCCTGCGCTTGCTCCTGACTCATTTTTTCTACCTGAGTCTGAAAAGAACGAATGTTGAACTGTTGTTCTAAGGAAAGTTCGATCGGTTGAGACATGGTGTTCCTCCTCGATGAAGACAGTGGTTGATAACAAGCGAGATGGGTGATGGGTATCACCTTTTTTAACTAATGTAACAAATACTTGACAAAGTGTCAATGTATCTGTAAAGGGGGTTTTGCTTTTTCCCTCCCGTTAGCTAGGATACCCCGCCGCCAAAAGGAAAGAAGCATATAATGATACATTTAGCAAGAGTTTTCATAAAATTTTGCTTACTGTGAACAAATACTTAAGTAGTTATACTTAGGCAGCCCAGAGCGAGAGAAAATATTTGACAAATTGTGTAAACATTCTGTAATAATCGAAGAGAGCGACATAAATCGGGTAAGTTGAATGATTAGGCCTGTTAAAAGCTAAAAACGTAACCCCTAGATTCCGTCCCTCTCGTTGAAATCGTTAAGGATAGTCAAAATTGACGGCCACAGCCGCTATCGTGCAGAAACTGCAAGCTTATCGCTGGGAAACATCCTCCTTAGCTCTGTTTGCCTTAAAAAAATCAGCATACAGGCACGGAATGTCGCACAAGTTTTTACATCACCCTATACTTGGAGGAATCCATCATGTCCGTTCGTCTATACGTTGGTAATTTGCCCAAAGAATCCGTCGAGCGCGAAAAATTACAGGCGCTTTTTGCCGATGAAGGGGATACGATCACCACTAAAGTCATCAAAGATCGCAAAACTGGCAAATGTCGCGGTTTTGCCTTCGTTACCGTCCCTAGCGATGAACTAGCTGACCAGTTTATCGAAAAATACAACGGTCAATCCTTCATGGAAAACCCGATCAAAATCGAGAAAGCTCTCCCCCGCAGCAAGGGAGGTAAAGAAGAAGGAGAAGAAGCAGAAGGCACGGAGGCCAGCGTAGAAACCCCGGAAAAAGTCGAAAGACCCACTCCGAAACCGACGACGGCAGCACCGCGCAAATCCAGTGGTGGTGGCGGCGGCGGCGGCAAAAAACGCAAGGCTGAACGGGGTAGCAGCAGTACCCCGAAAGTTACCGGCGATGGTGACGCTTTACAGCCAGATCCCCGTTGGGCCAATGAATTGGCTAAACTCAAGGAAATGTTAGCAGCTCAGGCCACTAATCCCTAATTCCATTGACAAGAGGGCAAGGGATAGCCGATAACTAAGAGGTTCAAAACATCGCTTTTAGGAATGTGCATCATGACAGCAATCGATCCGGTCATTATCATGAAACAGGAGGTCGGTAAGGCCGCCGCTAATCTAGTTCAATCTAATTCAGTCGTGGGATTGGGAACTGGTTCAACGACGGCCTATGCGATCGAGTATCTGGGCGCTAGACTGCAAAGCGGGGAAATCAGCAATATTGTCGGGGTTCCTACTTCTTTTCAAGCGCAAGTTTTGGCTAGGAAGTACGGAATTCCCCTCACTACCCTCGATGTCATCGCAAAGATGGATATCGCTATCGATGGGGCCGATGAGGTGGATCCCCAGAAAAACCTGATTAAAGGCGGCGGTGCTGCCCATACTCAGGAGAAAATTGTCGATAGTCTCGCCGATATTTTTGTCGTGGTAGTGGATGGCAATAAGCTGGTGGACAAGTTGGGATCGACTTTTCTTTTGCCGGTGGAAGTGTTACCCATGGCCATGACTCCGGTGATGCGAAAATTGGAGGCACTCGGTGGTAAACCTTCTCTCCGCATGGGAGTGAAAAAAGCTGGCCCCGTGGTGACAGATCAAGGCAATTTAGTTATCGATGTTAAATTTGATAGTATCGATGATCCGGCTGATTTGGAAAGAACTATTAATAATATGCCGGGGGTTTTAGAAAATGGTTTATTTGTCGGGGTTGCTGATCTGATTCTCGTCGGTGAAATTATTGACGGTAAGCCGGTAGTGCGCGAAATTAAGTAGGCTTAATTATTCTTAAGCTAATAGTGAAACAGGCCTACAGCCTGTTTTATTAAGTAGGGTCTGCTGAAAAAGTTTTTCCTGGGGGTAGGAGTCAGTAGCCGGTCGTCAGGAGCCGGTCGTTTTAGGCTTTGTTGCCCTTGTTTTTTGTACCAAGCGATGTACTACAAGAAGGATAATGCAAGGTTTTTGAAAGTCCCAATCCTATTTTCTTGCACTAACATCGGACTTTAACAGGTCAAAAGCTTTATTTTAAAAGGGTTTTAC
>NZ_JAPZQJ010000231.1:0-16207 GCF_027530405.1 Microcystis sp. LE19-41.2A
TATACAGCCAACTCTACGGAATCGCTCTACTCCAGATACAGTCAACGGTACAGCCATTTTCAAGGGGAAAATGTACCCAGTAGCGTCTTTTCAATTTTTTCTGAGAAGCCCCATGCAGTAAGGGTTTCGTTGATTTTTTAGCATTTCTGTATGGGGGAAGTCCAGATATATAGCGGTTCTCGCATCTGTGCGGCACACTTAAACCTTTGCTGATTAAGCTGTTCAGGATCGGGAATGTACCTCTTGTGAATCAGAAACGCTATAGCTCAATGTTAAGTGGAGTTAATTTTATGATATCCCCTCAAATTATTGAACTTGAACAAAAGTTACGAAATTTTTCGTTTGAAGATAAAAAATGGTTATTGGAGCAGTTACATCAACAATTAGGATTGAATAATCAAAAAACAAGTAAACAGGTATTAATAGATAGTTGGAATGAAGCTTATAGTGATGGATTGGACGAATCAGAAACTTTAATGTTAGACGGAATACGCCATCATCAACGCCAATTATCTGAGTAAATAAGCTAAACGGCGCTTAACCTGCATGATCCAACAGCTATAACCCTTTTGGAGTCTATATCGGTGATCCGAAGTAAAAGCCGTTTAGCTTATGACGATTTTTCAAGGAGAGATTTATTGGATTGATTTAAGCTGTTGTTGAGACGAGGCAAGGGGCAAGAGGCAACCCCCCCTGCCCCTAGGGTTGATTCATAGTAGGGTTGATTCATGAATCAACCCTACGATTAAGGGGGGAAATCTGATAATTTTTAACGCCTCCCTACTTAAAACAATCGACTAACCCGAATAAATCCCGATTAATCGGACAAAATAAGGCAATTTGCCGATTCAGGGGTCAGAGGACAGAAAAATTGTCAGACAATCGGGAAAAAGTGACGGAGGAAAAATTTTTCCGAACAGGAGTAGCAAAAAAATCCCAGTCCGGGTAAAATTGATTATCGATCGATTGTGTGAGGAGTCCGATCCCCATGACCAATAAACACACAGCAAGGCTGCTGGGCAGTTACCTGCAGCGCCTGCCTGCCCATAGTTGGCTCGTCCTAGTTTTTTGGGCTTTGATTATCGCTCCAGTCCAAGCTGCTGTCGAGTTACGCATTGCCATCAGTAAAGGTGTTAGCGCCGTCTCCGTGGGCAGTTCCACCGATGCTGTGGTGAAAGATGGGGCTGGCAGAGTCCTAGGAGAATTGACCGCCATGAATGCCCTCAATGCTAATCCCAGAGGAAAAGCGGTGGGTTTGGCCGATTGGCAGGCCAGTCAATTGATCATCGAACCGGAGAATGATGGTTACGTCTGGATTAATGATCGCTGGTATCGAGGACGAACAAGGATCATTCGGCAGGGTTCTGGGGTGACAGCCCTAAATTTAGTCGATTTAGAGGAATATCTCTATAGTGTCGTCGGTGCGGAGGCGATTCCCTCCTGGCCGCAAGAGGCCTTAAAAGCCCAATCTGTGGCGGCGCGCACCTATGCTCTCTACCAAATGAATACTTCTGGTAATCGCATCTACGATCTCGATACTACCACCCGCACCCAAGTTTATAAGGGTCTAGAAAGCGAGTTTACTAGCACCCATGAGGCAGTTAATGCCACCGCCGGACAAATTATGAGTTTCAACGGCAAACCGATTCTAGCGGTGTTTCACTCCTCCTCCGGGGGTCATACGGAAAATGTCGAAGATGTTTGGAATTCCCCCTTACCCTACCTGCGCGGTGTCGTCGATTACGATCAAGTCGCCCCGGTATTTCAATGGTCAAAAAACTTTAGTGCCAGGGAATTAGGCCGTTTAATCGGTGGTGTCGGTCGCGTGCGATCGCTATCTCCCGAAAGGATCACTCCCCACGGACGGGTGATTAGAATGCGTATAGTGGGCGATCAAGGCTCTAAATTAATCTCTGATACCCAATTACGGCGAATACTCGAGCTGCGTAGTACCCTATTCACGATTTCAGCTAATAACGGTACTTTTGCCATCAATGGTCGCGGTTTCGGTCATGGGATCGGTTTAAGTCAATGGGGTGCTTTTTCCCTCGCTGACCAAGGGGTGACTTATGATCGCATTCTCAGCCATTATTATCAAAATGCTCGTTTAACTGAAATGCCCAATTAAAAAGGCTGTCAGCCATTTCCAGTGAACAGTGAACAGTAAAGAGTGAACTGATAACAAGGATTGAATCTAAAACCTAATTGGTTAAGCTAAGTAGGGAGGCACAATTATTTGTGGGATGGGTTAGCGGTAGCGTAACATGAGCGGGCGTTGGGTTTCATGTTTCAACCCAACCTACGTTCATCTGATCACTGATAACTGATCAGTGATCACTGATCACTGATAACTGATAACTGATTATGAGATAATGTCTGATCTCACTTGTAATTTTTGACTTGCATGACCATCGTTACCGAAGCCTTAACCGAGTTGGAACCAGTCATAAAAACTACCTTTACCGTCGAGGAAATTCGCCAACTACTGCCCCATCGTTATCCCTTTGCCCTAGTTGATCGGATTATTGACTATGTACCAGGTAAAAAAGCCGTTGGCCTAAAAAATGTCACGATCAACGAGCCTTTTTTCCCCGGTCATATTCCCAACCGTCCCTTGATGCCGGGGGTGTTAATTGTTGAATCCATGGCCCAAGTGGGGGGAGTGATTTTGACCCAATTACCTGGGATGAAAGGGAAATTTTTTGCCTTCGCTGGCATTGATAAAACCCGTTTTCGTCGTCCTGTGGTGCCAGGGGATCAATTGATCATGACGGTGGAATTATTATCCTTCAAGATGAATAAAATTGCTAAAATGCAAGGGGAAGCAAGAGTCGATGGGCAATTGGCCGCTCAGGGCGAAATGATGTTTTCCATCTTTGATTGACCTATGAATTTTGATCGAGATCGTCTCCGACAAGAACTAAATTTATTTGCTATTCTAGGGGCTTTTATCACCAATATTTTCGCTAATATTTTCCCTCTCAACGGCGAAAATATCGGGGCTATCTCGAATACAGTTTTTCAAGATGTCTTAATTATTCCCGCTAATTATGCTTTTGCTATCTGGGGATTAATTTATCTGGGTTTAATTAGTCTGGGAATTTACCAAGCTTTGGCTTTCAATAAAACTGAACCGCGTTTGCGTCGGTTAGGCTACGAATTAGCCATCGCTAGTGCTTGTCAGATTCTCTGGGTAATTCTCTTTCAATTGCGTTTTTTTACCCTGTCTTTATTGACAATGCTAGGCATTTTAATTCCTCTCATCCGGCTTTATCTTCGCTTAGAAATTAATCGCTTGATTGTCAATCGTAAACAGGGTTTATTAGTTAATGCTCCTATTAGTATTTATTTCGCTTGGATTACCGTAGCCACGATTGTCAACGTCGCTTCGGTGTTAGATTGGATCAACTGGCAGCGATGGGGTCTAACAGACCAGATCTGGACGGTAATAATCCTAGTTATCGGGGCGATAATCGCGATTTTAGTCGGTTTAAAAAGAAAAGATCGGGCTTTTATCGGGGTGTTTATCTGGGCTTTTTTGGCGATCGCTGTTAAACAGATTTCTCTGCCTCTAATTGCGATAACAGCGATTATATTAGCGATTACCCTAACTTTTTTGGTTTTTCGTGGCAATTTTCGTCCTCTGAGTCGTTAAGATGCGGGATCACAGCGAATTTCGACGATAAAGCCATCGGGATCGTAGAAGTAAACCCCTCTCCCAGTCGGCCGGGTCACGGGTCCACTAGCAATAGTAATTCCCTGACTTTGTAGCACTTCTAGGGCAAAATCGAAGCATTCCGGGGCAATATCGAAGGCTAAATGATTGGCACGGGTAAAAGCGATTTCGGGATTGTCGTCGGGAGGGTTTAAATCTGGTTCCCAAAATAGGTCAATTACTGTACCATCGGGGGTGATAAAATTGGCCACTTTTCCCTGGGCAACTAATTCTTTTAAGGTACTGGGAATTTTTTCGCCCACTAATTCCTCTAATCCTAATATTTCCCCATAAAAATGACGGGAAACCTCCATATCTTTGACGTTGAAAGCGATATGATGGACTTTTCGCAGTTGACCGATTTTGAGTTTTTTCGCGGTTACGGAAGGACTAATAGTCATTTTAGTTAGGGTTTGCTGAAAAAGTTTGTTGGTGGGGTGTGGGGTGTGGGGAGAACAAATAAAAATAATCTCCTGACGACGGACAACTTAAGAGTTAATTTTTTGCAATAATTGTCGAATGGATTCTGCATCTTGAGCGTTGGGTAGGAGAGCGAGATAGAAGCCTAAATCCTGTTGCGCTTGGCTGAGTTGTCCTATTTGATAGTAAACTAAACCTCGATCGCGCAGCTCTAGGGGATGATTAGGAATGAGCAAAAGTAGCAGATCTATTGTCCGAATTGTCTGAGACCATTGTTGACGATTCAGGTAAATATATTTTAAATTAGTCAACAAACGTAATAAAATTTGCTGATTGGTAGCAATATTGAGAAAATGTTCTTCTAATTTAACTGGCTGTTGATAAACTTGACTTAATCTTTCTTGACAGTCCTGTTTAAATAGGATTTCACCACCGTGAAAGGGATCGACAAAAATTTCCACTTCCTCGAAATCGGGACGGATAATAAAATGCCCAGGCATACCAATTCCTACCATGGGAAAATCGATCTGTTTGGCAATCTCTAAATAGATGATCGAGAGAGTGAGCGGAATACCTGTGCGGCGATCGATTACGTCATTTAAGTAGCTATTGCGGGGGTCATAGTATTCTTGGGTATTACCAGTAAATTGTAAATCTTCAAACAAATATTGATTGATAACCTTGACTATTTTTAAGGGATATAATCTATCTGGTAAACGTTTTTTTACCTCGTCAGCCATTAAATTTATTCTATTTAAATAGTGATCAATCTTGAGACGGGGATATTCAAAATTGGCTATTTGTAGGGCTGCCCGAGCTAGATTTATCTCAGGGTCAGGATGTTGAATTGTTTCGATGAAAGCTTGGTATAAGAGTTCAAGGGTCATTAGAAAAGGGTATTAATCAGATTATCAACTATTTTAACCGATCCTTCTGGTTTTATGGCCTCTCTTTTCTGAATCACCATTAAAGATTCAGTGATTTAGATGAGCTTTCCCTGGAGGAGTAACGAGAAATCTTGTCAAGGTCTAGATTAACCACCGCTTTTTCTAAAGGTATCGTGCGACAATTTTTATTTTGATTCTGCACTTGATAAACTAATTGATTTGTCCAATCTAAAGCAGTTAACCAACCACTTTGAGGATGATAAACCCCAGTTTCAATGTCTAGCCAACCGCTGCCGCAAGCTAGTTGTCCCGGTTTGACATCGGGAAAGGTAAAGGTTAAAGTATGACCTGTGATAATTAGTTTATCCTTGAAATAGGGTTGGGTCATGGTATGAAATTCGTTTCTAATCCAACAAAACTGCTCGTTTGTTTGCTGTTCAAGGGGATATTCTGGTTGTACTCCCGCATGAACTAACCAAATATCTCCTAGGTCTAAATAAGCGGGTAGGGATTGAAACCAATTAATATGCTCGGCGGGTATATTGTTATTATAACTTAGTAGTGTCGCCGCCCCGCCACTCTCAATCCAGCCGTTGAACCATTTTTCAGAAACTTCTTTTCCCGTCAGAGCTTTTAAGAGCATATATTCATGATTTCCTAGGAGACATTGGTAGTTATTTTTGATGACAAAATCCACCACTTCCAAGCTCTGCTGTCCTCGATCGATTAAATCCCCCAGAAAATAAACCTCATCCTCACTATCGGGAGCAACTCGGTTTAATAGTCGCAAAAGTGTCTGAAAACTGCCATGCACATCTCCGATAATAATACGACGCGGTTCTTGAGTCTGTTTCTCTATTTTTTTAAAAAACACACACCCCTCTCTAATTGCTGAGATTGCTACTCTTTTATCGCTAAAAAAGCAGTTTTTATAAGGTCTTAATTTTATTATAGGACAAAGCTTTCCCTCTGACAGTCACTGGTTTTGGGGAACGCCGGAACTGCGGGAGAAAGGCTGTAAGTAGGTGGGTGGAATTAAATATAAGATGAACTTAGGTTGGGTTGAAGCATGAAACCCAACTACCGCATGGGTTACGCTACCGCTAACCCATCCTACAAATAATTGTGCCTCCCTACTTAATTGTTTTGTAAAGTATTTTTGCAATCTCTGGGCAGGGAGCGGACAGGTTATGGTATTATTTTTTTATGATCAGTTTTTATACAATTGGATGTCAGCAACTATCAACTAACGCACAGATTCCCATTGTAGAAAAAAGCATCTCACAAAAATGCTCCCTTGTCAAGCATGATCAAAAAAAAAGTTTTTTTTTGAGATTATAATAAAAAAAAATTAGTTTTCTGCTTCTATGATAACCCTAATTAACGCTAGAATTCCCGCCTATCAGGATCGACAACAAGTAGAAATAAATGCTGCGGGAAAGATCGAGAGAATCACGGAGATGGGGGGAAGGAAAAAAGGGGAAAAGATTATCGATATGGAAGGGGATTGGCTATCGTTGGGAGGAGTAGATTTACAGATCAACGGAGGATTAGGATTAGCATTTCCCGACTTAGAAATAACAGATCTAGAAAAATTAGATAAGATTAGTGATTATCTTGGGAATCAAGGAATTGATGGTTATCTGCCCACCTTAGTAACCACGTCTGTGGAGAAATTTCAAAAATCCCTCTCAGTAATTGCCAAATATATCGAGAAACAGAAACAGGAAAATCGAGCGAGCGCGCAGGTTTTAGGAGTACATTTAGAGGGACCATTTTTAAACTATGAAAAAAGGGGGGCGCATCTGGGACAATATCTTTTAACCCCAAGTATAGAAACAATAGATAAAATTTTTGGGGACTACTTATCGATCGTAAAAATTATCACCCTAGCCCCCGAATTAGATAGTAGCGGTACTGTAATTAAATACCTAAGCGATCGAGGGATTACCGTCAGTTTAGGACATTCGCAAGCGAGTCAAGAAATAGCAAAAGAAGCCTTTTTACAGGGGGCAAAAATGGTTACTCATGCCTTTAATGCCATGCCTCCTTTACACCATCGTCAACCGGGGTTATTAGGGGAAGCAATTATCAATTGCGAGGTGTATTGTGGGTTAATTGCCGATGGTCAACACATCCATCCAACCATGATAGAATTATTACTAAAAGCCAGTAATTATCATCGAGGAATTTTCTTAGTTAGTGATGCTTTAGCGCCGATCGGTTTAGAAGATGGTGTCTATCCTTGGGACGAGAGAGAAATTGAAGTTAAACAGGGAACAGCAAGACTTTTTGACGGTACTTTAGCGGGAACAACCTTACCCTTATTACAAGGAGTAGCCAATTTAGTTAACTGGGGAATATGTGATTTAGAAACGGCGATTCTTTTAGGGACAGAATCCCCCAGAAAAGCGATCGGATTAGCAGGTTTATCGGTGGGACAATCTGCCAACTTTTTGCGCTGGCAATCGGCATCAAATTGGGAAAGATTGGATTTCCTTCAGCATTTTGGACTCTAACTGTTGAATGAGGGTATCAAGATCCACTTCGAGGCGCTCAAAACATTCAGGAGGGGAAAGATCGGGTTGAAAATAAATCAATTTTACCTGACCATCACCGATAGCGACTATAGCCACTTCTTCCCTGGGATTATAGCGATAAATAATCCCAAGCATCTCTTGAATTTTACAATTAACCTTGCGATTTAATTTCTCTAGGGACTCCCTAGAACAACAGACAAAATGAGGCTGAGGTTTAAGATCGATGCCCAGGGTTTCTTGAGCATCTTCTCCCCATTCCGAGAGTAAACCCCACATTAAACCGGCTAATTCCTGTTGATTTTCTTGCACGAATTGATCTAATTGATAGCGCCATTGATTAGCGGGATCATCGGGTATTGCTTGTTCAAATCTCATCATTAGCCTCTTTTCAGTTATCAGTTATCAGTTATCAGTTATCAGTTATCAGTCCTTAATAAGGGGTGTGCCGATCCCCCCTACCCCCCTTGATAAGGGGGGTGCCGATAGGCGGGGGGATCCCCCTTAATAAGGGGGGAAAGCTGACAATTTTTAACACCTACCTACTTAACGACGGTACTCATCACCGCAATCACCGATTAACTGCAATAAATCCCGGGATTTTTGCAAGACATGATCAATTTTTTGATAGTCTTGGGGAGATAATTGAAAATCGAAAATACGGGCATTTTCTTGGATATGTTCAGCAACACCCAAACGCACCCCGATAATTGCTCCAGCTACGGCTTTTTGTTCGAGAACGTAACGCACTGCCACATTAGGAATGGTGACGTGATAGGAATCAGCGATCGCTTTAAGAACGGTTAATAATTCTTGGAATAATTGCCAGTTTCCCCAAGCATTGATCATGTTTTTATATTTCCGTAAACTAGCGGTATTGAGACTCATGGGATTGGGTTCAGGATGACCGAGATATTTTGCCCCTAATAAGCCTCCTGCTAGAGTACCATAGGCGAGTAGATAGATGTTATGTTCTTGGCAAAATTGTGCCATTTTGACGAGGGGACGGCGATCGATTAGAGAAAACTGGACTTGATTGGAGACTATTTTAATCCCGGTGCTGAGAATAATTTTTAAATGTTCCGTGTCGAAATTAGTCAAGGCTAGGTGTTTAATTTTGCCTTCCTGTTGTAATTCTCCTAAAAAATATAAGGCATCTAGATAATTTTTATCGCGATAATCCCACCAGTGAAACTGCAATAAATCGAGACTATCCACATCCATACGACGTAGGGAAATAGCGATATTTTTTGCGACTATTTCCTTAGTCATTTTACCCGGACGGGGAACCCATTTAGTGAAAGCTTGCAGATTATTTAAGGCATCAATGCCCCTTTGGGCGACTAATTGACGACGAAATTCACCGATAAAATCTTCGGCCGGACCGTAATGATCGGCCAGATCCCAAGTGGTGAAACCGGCATCTAGATAGGAGAACATACTAGGGATCGCTTTTTGGGGTGCGATCGAACCATGGGCTCCTGAAACTTGCCACATTCCGTTCAAAATACGACAAATTTCCAGATCGGGGGTAAACTGTAAGCGACGAGATTCGGACATGAGAGCTTTTCAGTGTTGCCAAAGGCACGGCGTAGCCGTCCAGTAAACAGTAAACAGTAATCAGTGAAAAGACAGCAGAAAACTGCCATTGAATACTGCTCACTTAATATTCTATTCTCCTACTGACCACTAATCACCGATTACTGATTCAAGACAGATCGATCGTCCTTGTCCGGAAAAAAGCGGTAAAGGGGAAGACTTTCGGAAAAATCTCCCCCTTTTTGGGTTTCTGCTGCTCAATTTTTGCTGGGTTAATATTCCACTTCCAATCGCGCTGCGGTGACAGCATCAAAAGCGAAAGCGAGAACTATAGGCATGGGACAAGCGAGGGTGATACAGAGAATTAAAGCTGTCAGAGTCAATCCGATCGCCACTCCTAACCAAAGTTTTTCGGCAGGGGAT
The DNA here is from genome assembly GCF_027530405.1 of Microcystis sp. LE19-41.2A. Classification (NCBI taxonomy): domain Bacteria; kingdom Bacillati; phylum Cyanobacteriota; class Cyanophyceae; order Chroococcales; family Microcystaceae; genus Microcystis; species Microcystis sp. LE19-41.2A. The sequence goes on from NZ_JAPZQJ010000231.1 coordinate 9,522, forward strand.
AGACCTTTTTGGCGCTTAATGTTTTGTAACACTTTGGTGGGAATTGGTTCTGGCATCACGGCATTGGGAGGGAATGCCCAATAATTACTGTAGCGTTCGAGAAATAGCTCTGTCCAGCCGTTTTCTTGACACCATTCTTGAATCCATGGTTCGTGAAAGTGTTTCATTGCTTCCCTGTTGACTTTTTCCGGTGATTACTATAAACATCTCCTGATGTGAATTTCATCCTAGCAAAGCTATCTTAAGGGTCGATCGGATTCAATAAAACTTAATATATGAGTAGTCGGTGAAAAGTAAAGTTAACGGTGAGGTAAGGAGTCAGGAGTCAGGAGTCAGGAGTCAGGAGTCAGGAGACTCCGAGATAGGAGATAGGAGATAGGAGACTCCGAGACAGGAGATAGGAGACAGGAGATAGGGGATAGGAGACAGGAGATAGGGGATAGGAGACTCCGAGACAGGGATCAGCTTGGGGATTGGGTGTGAGGGAATAGGGAAATAATTGTTAAAAAATTTCGGTTCTCGATTCGGTACAGATTGCCTGTAATTTTTGGTCCCAAGTATCGAGGGGAAGGGTATCGAGATAGGCAAAGTCAAAGACAATCCCGATCGAGGGGATAGCTTGCCATTCGGGGGAATGTAAGAGACGATCAAAATAACCTCCCCCGTAACCTAAGCGATAACCTTGGCGATCGCAAGCGACGGCGGGAATTAATAGTAAGTCCACTTCAGCCGGTAAAATGAGAGGAGCGATCGCTGTTGGTTCGTAGATGCCATAACGATTTAATTCTAGGGGATCGTCGGCAGTCCAACAGTGCCAAGTCAGGCTATCTCCGTCACAACGGGGAAAACCCCAGCGATGGTGTTGACAAAATAAGGAACTTAAATCCGGCTCTTGACGATAACTGAAGTAAGCGAGAATGGTTTTAGCGTGCTGAAAGAGGGGTAAAGATTGTAAATTTTTGCAAAGTTGCTGACTATTTTCTTGCCAAATATGCTTAGGAAGCGCTCGTCTTTGGGCAATTAGTTGTTTGCGTAATTGGGCTTTTTTGGTAGCAGAATCCATAAAATAAAGATAAATATTTCTGTAGTCACAAGATGCTAAATCTATTTAACTCGCTTTTTGGGCGTTATAACGAGAATATCAAGGCCAATGTGGAAATTTATACTTGGGCAACTTGTCCCTACTGTATTCGGACTAAATGGTTGCTGGGTTGGAAAGGGGTAAAATACACCGAATACAAGATTGATGGGGATGAAAGCGCTCGTCAAGCCATGGCCGAACGGTCCAACGGTAAACGCAGTGTACCACAGATTTTTATTAATAATGAACATATCGGTGGTTGTGATGATTTGTATGCTTTGGATGGTCAGAAAAAATTAGATAATTTACTGGCTAAATGTGGGACTATCTAAAGTCTATTGATGAAAAAGCCTATGAGAAACATCGGCAATGGATGCAGTTAGCTTTAAATTTAGCGGCAACTGCGGGAAACCGGGGTGATGTACCTGTGGGAGCGGTTATCGTGGATAAACAGGGACATTTAATCGCTCAAGGGGCTAATTGCAAGGAAAAACACCATGATCCCACCGCTCACGCCGAAATTCTGGCGATTCGTGCCGCTAGTCAAGTGTTAGGCAATTGGCACTTAAATGATTGTACCCTCTACGTCACCCTCGAACCCTGTCCCATGTGTGCCGGGGCAATCATTCAGGCTAGATTAGGATTATTAGTGTACGGTGCTGACGATCCCAAAACAGGAGTTATCCGCACTGTGGCTAATTTTATTGATAGTCCTTTTTCTAACCATCGTTTACCGGTAATCGCGGGAATTTTAGCCAAGGAATCCGGGGAATTATTACAAACATGGTTTGAGAAAAAAAGATGAGAGACATTCCTCGAATTACTGACAGCAATTCTGTCAGTAATTCCCCGACAATTACTTTCCTACCATATCACCGTTCCCTGGGGTTGAGACGTGGGGCAACCTCGTAATTTAGGCAAGAGTGTGACTGTTGAACTGTTGAATAAGGTTAATTAAGTTGATTGAAAACACTTGAGTCAAAAATGAATGACAGTCTTTTTAGGTTTATGATAACATTACTTTATCGGTCAGTTGACATAGATACACCATCTAAAGATACCGTAAATATACGGTAGATAACGATCAACACACTGTCGTAGTCTAAAATTATGAATCCAGTGAGTTTCTCAACTTGTATTTTATGATATATACTCTAAATATAGCGCACCTACATGAAATGTAAACCCCCTCCGTTTGCCGTCTTGCGACACCTGACTTCTAGAGCCTAGCCGTTCACAAATCAACTAGGCGCACTATATATATATTTTTTATGTTAGGATAACTCACAAATGTATGGTATAAAATAAGATTTATCTGTGTGCTGTAAATTAGAGTGTTTTTACAATATTTAATGGAAGCAACAAAACAATAAATGCACTATGCAACTTACTAACTTTATCTCTAATAAGTCGGATCGATCACAAGCTAAAAAATGGCTCAAAACCCTTACATTAGCCTGTTCCTATGCTGGATTATCAGGGAAAAAATCGCTTTGGGATCTAGCTGACTTAGCTTGTAAAGTTGAAACTGAATGGGGAAATCATCCCAATTACCATTTTAAAGCACTGTCTGATGCTTGTGGTATTTCTGAGTCACGATTACAGTTATTAGCGAGAACAGCTAAATTTTATCCCCCAAAAGAACGTTTTCATCAGCTTAGTGTAAGCCATCATATAGAAGCAATGCGAAAAGCTCCTACTGAGGCTCACTACTGGCTCAATCAAGCATTAGAAAAGAAATGGAATAGTACAGATATACGTTTAGCTATTACAGGTAATGGTGATCCTCAAAAATTTTCGTGGTTGAGATGTGGAACATTTTGGTACTTTTCTCATTGCGATCCTCGATTTGGAATTAAATACCCTGGGCGTATTCCGGGGCAAATAGCAGCTAATTTAATTCATTATTTTACTGAACCTGATGATCTTGTGGTAGATTTAATGGCCGGAGGTGGTTCAACTTTAGACGCTGCTCAATTCTTAGATAGACGATGTTTAGCTTATGATTTAGCGTCTGTTCGTTCTGATATTTTAATTAATGATGCTCTTTTAGGTGTTCCAGAAGAAGCTCATGGAGCGAAATTAATTTTTTTAGATCCTCCCTATGGTGCGATTGCCAAAAATTTATACAGTAAACATCCTCACTGTTTATCTCAAATGAATGAAACGGAGTTTATTAACGCTTTAGTTACGATTGGTGATCACTGTCGGCAAGCACTATCACCTGATGGTTATTTGTCCATTTTGATCCAGAATGTTTATGATTGGGAAAATCACACAATCTTTAAGGTTGTTTCTAGTTTTCTTGATAATAATTGGAATTTAGTGAGTCGAATTCAGGCTCCTATTTCTAATCAACAAATTTCATCTAGTGTAATGAAATGGGCGAGAGAAAACCGTAAAATGGTTAATACAGATCGCGATCTTTTAGTTTTTCAAATGAATAAATTAGTTTAGAGGTTATGTTTTATGAATAATCACGGCTTTAACGGTGAATCACTTTACGTTCTCCCTGACTCCGAGAAAGGTGACAAGAGCCTTAAAATTTGTATTGATTTTGATGCTACTTCTCCACAACCAAAGTTTAAACGCAATGATTACGTTTTAATTTCTCAATCAGAACAACATCAGTGGGTTGGACAAATTGCTGATGTTGAGAGAATTATTTCTCCAATGGGACAATACTCAGACAATACTATTGAATATCTCCGAAGACAAGTTTTATCTCCTGATACAGTTCGTCCACTAAGAGTTGTTAGACTGTTTGAAATTCGGATAATTGGTCAATACTTCGACAATCAACTAGATGTACCATTAAATAACATTTTGCCTGGAGCAATAGTAAGCAAATTAGATGAGGAGCGAATTCGCAATTTAATTAATATTCCTCGGTTAACAACCTATCAAGATAATTCTCAAAATGTTGTCGGGATTATTCAAAATGCTGAAAATATACCATTAACAATAGATTCCCTAATCATTAGAGATCATATTGGAGTAGGAGGTGCATCGGGACAAGGAAAGTCAAATTTGAATGAAAATTTAGTCGCAATCGCACAAAAAGAAGGATGCTGCGTAATTCAGCATGACGCTAAACCAGATTTTCGCTATATTGAAAAAGCAAATACAGACTCTCATCCTGCTATACAAACAAATTGGGAAATATATCAAAAATACGGGCTAAAGGCTGAAGGTGCAAGAGAAGTATTTAGAATTGCGATCGCCAATCATCTTCCTTCTGATGATGTACGAGTAGATATGATTTTAGGTTTTAATGCTTCTGATTTGAATCCCGAACTTTTAGCCCAACTATTATGTCCCGGCACTGATACAGCTTCTATCAATGCTCAGGATAATTTAGTTAAAGCAATCTATGGTTTAAAGAAAAAAGAATATAAACTTGATGACATAACTTCAGAAATTGAACGACGAAGGGCAGACGATGAAACCGCTCAAAGAAATTATCAATCTGCTGACTTAATACACCCTATGACTGTTGAATCTATTCTCAGAAAAATTAAGAGCAATAAAAAGAGATTAGACTGGTTAGATACTGTTGGTCTATCTGTGAGTAGAAAAGAACCTCAAAAAAGCAAGCATTTAGCTAGTAGCACTCAACACCAAACAATACAAACCTTTATTGCTAAAGATATTTTTAAAGAAGGAAGAATTGTTGTTATTGACTATGGAGATATTTCTCAAGATGATGAGAACTCTTATGCAATTATCTTAGAATATATTTTGCGACAAGCTCATCATCATGTTTTAACCTCTGATCTAAACATTGTGGAAATGATTGATGAGGCTCATCGTGTTTTTAATAATACATCTCGTCGAGCTAGTGCATTAATTAAATCTTTTACAAAGTTTGCTCGTGAAGGTCGTGTAAAAGGTCATTGGATGATTGTTAGCACTCAATTATTTAGTGATATTGATTCAGAAGTCAGAGAAAACTTAAATACAAGATTTGTTTTAAGGCAAAACACAAGAGATGCGGCTAAGATTGCAACAGAAAATATGGGGGTTGACTTTATTGATTCAGTGTTAAGTCTTGGTAAGGGTAAATGTTTAGTCAAAACCAATGAATCTCAAGCTGTCCTTCAAGTAGCAATCGCTCCTAGTCCCTTTGAATTAATGAGAAATGATAACCGTGATGCAAAAGGATCTTACAAAAAACCTAAAGTTGTTAAGGAAAATCAACAGAATAAACCAACAAATAACACAACCAATGGAGCAAAGCAAACACCAACACAATTCCCAACTAAAGTCAACAGTACAGACATAACTAATCCCAATTCTCAAACAGAAGATGATATTCCCTTTTGAGTTAACTTAGCCAGACAACTATTCAATTCATAAATTACCTTAAGGAGAAAAAAATGAATTTCTCGGAAATGCTTGAAGATACAAAACAAGTTAGCTATGATGACTTTATCATAGACAGTGGTGGAATTGCTGATGATATTATTGAAATGTTTACAAACTCTTTAGCAATCGAAGTCAAGAAAGTGTATGAAAATGATATTCTAGAGTTACAAAATAAAAAAACCATTAGAGGAACTAATTTGGGACTTAGAAAACTTAATTTTGGGGACATATCTCAAGCATCTGAAGTTTTATCTGGTCAGGTTGCAGCAGTTGATGGAACATTTGCTTTACCTCGTCAAGACTATTCAACGGGATCGGCTCTCTGTGTAGCAATTGGTAGTGCTTCAATGACGAGAATCTTACAAGATAGTTTACACTATTGGTCTAGTAGCAAAGCCTTAAGAAATGCTCAGGATATTGATGATTTTTTAGACCTTATAGAAGAACATATTTATAAGCCGAATAATACTGCATTTATGCGTTATTTTGAGGCAGAACACGCTATCAAAATTGATGAGAATTTTATTTTCTTTGATGGGTTACTCTGTGACGAATGGTTAGCAAATACAAAAGAAGGTTCCGAAATATATAGACAACTTTTAGAGCATCCAACTAAAAAATATATAGGTGTGATTAAAAATTGTAAAAAAAATTTAATATTTTCACAATATGCTCGTGCTTGTCCATCTGGTTCAATTTTATTAATAGAAACCTTACATGATCATATAAGCAGACGTGAAACAGAAACTAGATTTTCACTTCAGTCTAGTAAGCAGCAAGTCCGCTACTTTTGGCAAGAACTTTCTCCTCGGATTATTAGAGGTGTTTTTAAACCATATAAACGAGCATTTGGCTTTGAAGTCTTAGAAGATCATCTAGATGATATGCTTCGCCTTTTAGCAGCAGATGCTCACATGAGTCAGGAAGGACATGAAATTCCTTATTTGTTGAATCTAGTCGATGGTGAAATTAGAAGAATGTTCAAACGCCACAAACTCTTAAGTGATATTGCACTCAAAATGAATCAAACCTCTGACTCTATTTATCAAGAAGAATGGGATGAACACGCATTTCGTCCACAGCAAGTGTAGAATTTATGGTTCTTCGGTTTTTGTTATGCAATGGACGGGGGTTATAAGGGATGGAACCCTTATATAGAAAGGCATTTGGCGATTTTTGTCAATTATTTTTGATCTAGAGCGAACTAATCAATTAAGTCTCTTGCCAGATAAGGATT
>NZ_JAPZQJ010000653.1:0-7506 GCF_027530405.1 Microcystis sp. LE19-41.2A
GGATCTCGATGGGAAGAAGCATATCCTTAGTTAAAGCAGATTTTCTTCCTCAGTGCAACCTAAGTCGATGCTTTCTCACGAGTGCGGGTTCATTTTCTAGGTTGACTTCGGCTTCCTTACCAGCATTTATTGAGATGTTGCATTATTGCTACAGCGAATAATAATAGTCTTATTCCCACCGATAAAGGGAGCAAATTCGGGAACACAAAAAGTGTTATTACTCGATCTTTGTTCAACTAATTGACCAATACGAATTAATTCTGTATGCTCTAATGAGGATAATAAATTATCGTTAATGTTCCAATTTTCCCAACGATAATCTTGCCAACTTCCTATTATTTCTAATGGTTGCTGTTCTAAATAAGATTGAGTCGATAGATAGCTATCTTGGAGAAATTTTCCAAAATAATTAGGTAATTGTTCGCCGTTTAATTTACCATGATTGAACAAAGAAGCACAAAACCCTAAATAGTCGGTTATGCGTTGACTACTTTGTTCAATTTTTTGGTTTAACCCTTCAATTTGTTGTTGCCAAAACATAAGCATTATTCTCCTTGTTTAGATAATTTTAAAACATTTTTTTGAGTATTTAACTGATACAGTTGAGAAGAATTAGAGTCATCAGAGGAGTTACCTTTAATAAAAACAAATAAAGTAAACAACAAGAAAGCACCTCCTACACTTAGCCCAATGATTAGGTTACGAGCCTTAATTTTTAAAGACTTTATCTCATTTTTATGAGATTCTATATTAGACTGTTCTTGGTTAATTTTACGGTCTGTTTCTTCTAATTTATCCAGACAAGCTTCAATTTCAGCAGGGGCTAATTGTTGAGAAGTTAAAGGGGAAATAGTCGTAACTTTACTTGTATTACTATAATATTTAGCAAAGCGTTTACTTAGGTCTTTTCGATTAGAATCAGCCCGATCATATTGTTGCCAAATTTGCTCTCTATTAGCAATCATACGAGCAATTGAATTTTGAATTGTTTTCATGTTTAAACCTCTGGGTTATTGTTAATTAATCAACGAGTTGAGGAATAGATAAATCACAGTCATGTAACCACATGGTTGTGCGTGAGGGTTGATAGAAAACTTGCCAAATTTTATCACCTCTATTATTGGTGTTAATAACACCTGTCAATGAGACGACTTGATCAACAATTAAATAACTTCCACGAGTCCCCTTTCTTGCGTCATAAACCCTGCCATCTTGTCGAATAAAATGATTGCTACAATATCCACTCCGATGAGGTTTAACAATAGCTACCACATTACGATAGTTATTTTCTTGATGACGACGCCATGTTTGAGCGTTTACTGGTAAGACTAAGCTGGTTAAACTGACAAGACAGGTGATAAAAAATAAATGAGTAATTTTCATATTTTTTGCTAAATTAATGAAAGAAATATTTGAGGTTAATTAAGACTTTTAGAAGCTTAATGACAATACATTTCATTCCAATTAGCAGTTAAATTACTACCAGAAGGAATACAATCTCGTGGGCGAGTTTTGCCATCAGATTGAATAGCAAAGTCTGCTCCCCAATCTGTCTGATCAGCCCCGAACATTACAACGGCAATATCTTGACAATTAGAAACTATTCTATCGGCATAACTTTTCATTAAAACAGGAGACCTCATGATGTTATCAACAATCCTATCACTTCTTGTATCAAGAGATGTATAGCTTTCATTATAAGGGCTTAATGCGAAAATGATTTCATCTTTTCTATTAGTGGGATTTCTCCTATTAGTTACAGTCCTTTTTGTAAGTATCACCCTTCTAACTCCTTTAGATTCTATTTCATTGACAATAGAATTAATGATTGCTTGACAGCGAGATTGAGCTTTAAGTGGTAAGCTAAACCCTAGCTGACTCAGGATAAAAATAGATAAGATGAAGTTAATTTTTTTCATGATTTTCAATTCGCAAGATGGTCAATTGCTGAAAACATTACTTACTGTTAAGCTTGACTAATTCTTGGTGAATACTAAAAACTAGAATCAATGATTCACAGAAAATTCGCCAGAATAAATTACCAATAATTAAAGTAGCGATTCCTGCTAAAGGTTGCTGAAATAGTCCACTTAAACCTCCTAGGGTAATCAGAAACAAGCCTAAGATATAGAGAAACTTGATAATGGTAATGCTCACCATTTTCCGAAAGGTAAAAAAGTCTTGCCAGAAACTGTTCATTAAATCCTCTTATTGGCTTAGAAAAAAGATAATTTTTGAGGTAAATTACGAATTATTTTCAGGTAATTGTAAAGAATCTTGAGTTCCTTTTAAAGATTTACGCGCCACCTCTCTTGCGTCTCTGCTTAATTGTTCTATGGCTTTTTTAGAAACTTGTTCTAACCACAGTCTAGTACCATAAGAAATTGCCATAAGAGGTAGAATTACCATTAAGGCATAAATCCATGCTATCGCCAACAAAGCAAGGATAATTAAGACAAACATGATGCCATAAATTCCAGCACCACCAACTCCTCCGAAGATAGAGGTAAAGATACTCATAACAGTGGTTAGTACCCAAATAACGCCATCGGATAGCGCAATCAAAACTTTAAAAGCAATATTTGTCCGTCTTTCATATTCTTTGATTAAGTCTTCAATATTGCGTTTATTAGATTCTAACGCATCCGCTACGACATTATAGACGTATAAAGATTTCCCTTCTCCATTGTTATCAATTCCAATAATATTACAGGACTGATTAACATCTGGATTGCTGACTTTAAGCGTTAAAGGATTTCCCAAAAGTTGAACTTGTTGTTGATACATAATACACCAAAACCATACAATTTATTCAGGTAAAGTGCGAATTCTAACCTATCGGTTATTCGACAAAAGCCAATCATCCCCTTATTTCTAAGTTTCGGCTGAACAGGCCGCATCTGGTATGCCAGTATAGCTTGAGAATAATTTGGGAATTTACCCAAACTGGTATCAATTTTAAAATAGCCTCAAACCCTTATAGAGTAAGGAATATGACATCTAAAGCTGAGATTGACTTCGGGACACTTAAGGATATAGCCAATTTTCAGGATAATTTACCTTAAGTTCCCAAAATCTAGTATTTATCGGAAATATACTGAGCTAGACTTCACACCGCAAACGCTTCCTTGTGTTTATGAAAAATCTGGTCAGCGTTGTGGTACTGATGCTTAATCATCCACTGCTCCAGTTCAATGAGATACCATTGACCGGCAAATGTTCCATATTTTAAGCAAACTTTTTCATTATCGTGTAGAGTGTGCTTAAATCCAAAACGTTCTTTATACAGTGCTTCAATGGTTTCGTCCCCTTTTGGATAAGTCGTGTAGGAAATTTCAGTGTGAGCAATATCATGTTTGTAAGTCAAGATAGCTCGAATCAATTGCTGATAAACAAGATAACTTGTTCCTTTTTTGCCAGTTCCCTTTTCATCATACAGAGAGAGACTTTCTCCGATGCTTGTTACATTTTTGGGTAACATCAAATGCTTTCCTGTGTGTTTTCCTTCACAAAATGTTGCAAGTTGACAAGGCAAATAGTAGCCATATTCAGGCAGAGAATAGGTATAACGTGCAACACCGATTACCTGAGAGGGATTATGTTCAGGATAGGCTAGAAAAATAACCGATTGGTGAGTAAATAAATCGTCGATTTCTCTGCAATAATTTTGTGACTCAGGATAGCGATTCTTGAGAAATAAGAAATAGGATTCAATTTCTGCTGGTGTTTCCGCTTCCTTGACCAGATAACCTTTTACCTTTGGCACATCAAAAGAAAGTAAGGCTCTTTTGCTAAGAATCCAGCAGTTGCCAATGTTATTTAACACAATAAATCCAGCACAAGAAAACAGAATCTTCACATATTGCTCAATATTGGGGGTTTGGGATATATCATAGACAAAGAGAAGACCGTTATCCTGTAACATTCTTCGGACAGTCCTTAAAGTGAATAGGGGATCTTTTTGGGTGTAATTTGTGGTCTTTAGCGTTTCAAATGTTTGTGCCGTTAAGTCCTTTTCCTCGTTTGGTTTTAAATTAAGCCAACAAGAAAGTTGCTCATAGTGACGCTCTGGTATTTGACCGCTAAATAAGTGATTGACATCAACTCCATCCGACGACAGTAGCCGCACCGATGTAGATGATAATGAGATAAACTGTTTACCATTGGTTTGGTTGATTATTTGAGAAATAGCCATTTTGCTACCCTTAGGAAGAGGACAACGAGCAATGAGGCTCTCTTCATTGGGAGTAAAGCGATAGAAATCCTTAGATTTCTACAGAGAAGCAAGCAAAACGATGATTTTTGGGCGCAAAAAGCAAAAGAAGCTGGAATTAGAAAGAATTAGAAAGCTTCAATGGCTTCCTATACCTATAATTGAGCAAATAGCTGATATGTGCTTAGTCAGATTAGAGAAAATTTTTTCAAAAAATGAGAATTTCTGGGGATAATTGATCAACAATAGAGAAATAAACTTATGTAGATTGAATAGAGAGCAATGAAGTTAAAACTCTCCGTAGCGGGACTTGAGCAAGTCAAAACCCGATGGGCGCAAAAACAAAAAGAAGGCTGGACTAGAAAATACTTATGCACCGAGGCTAGTCAATTTTCCAAACCCGATGGGAATTGGGAGGAAATTTCAAATGACCCAGCCCACACTTATTACTCTTATTACGCCGACAACTGCTCACCGGAGACTTTAGATCATTTTTTGAGGGGTAAAACCATTCAATCGGAAGGTTTTTTCGCCTTTTGTCGAGCTTTGAACATCGACCCTTCAAAAGTCGCAGATCTAGATAATCTTTTGCAAAAACTGACTCAAGATATCGAGCCTATTTGGGTGGGGCGAGAGTCTCTTCAAAGTGATTTACTGGAAAACCTAAGAGGCGATTGTCGCATTGTCGTAATTACAGGAATAACAGGTATTGGGAAAACTGCCCTCGCCTACAAATTGGCCTTAGCTTTGTGTCAAGAAGGGTTTCCTCCTGAACTGCCTATTGATTTTGATGGGTTTAATCAACGGGAGGATCAACAGTCGCAATCAGAAGCACAAAACTTTATCAGCACAGCTATTGATTTACTCAATCGTGGCGATGAACCTGTTACGGCAAAACAAGCAAAAAAACCAGAACAATTATTAACTCAACTGGTTAATCATCTGAGCAATAATCGTCGATTGATTTGGTTTGATTCAATGGAAAATCTTTTACAAGGAGAACAACAAGATGGCAGTAATCGCTTTAAAGACCCCCTCTGGCGAGTCTTTTTTCAAAAGATATTAGAAGCCGAAAATTGTCAGACTCGAATTGTGATAACTTCGCAGGATAAGCCTGAAGATTTTGAAACTTTTAGTCAAGATCAATATTGGCATATTCAGCCATTAATGGGATTAGAAGAGCAGGAAAGTTTACAGTTATTTGAACGTTTATTTCAACAAGCAGAAGTCGAATTAATTCTTCATGGACGTAACCTTGCTTACCTTAAAGAGATCGGAAAACTTTATGAGGGACATCCTCTCGCTATCCGCTTAATTTCTGGTGATATTATTGATAGACTGAATGGAGATATCAGCACTTATTATGAGGAGAATAAATCCCGATTTCGACGATTAAGAGAAATGATTGATGAAGCTCAAAAAGCCAATCCTGATGATTATTACAAAGTTAACTTAATGACCAAACAATTACGAAAACAACTGCTAGAGGAGGAAGTCGAAAGAACAATAGAGCGACTTGAAAACACTTTTAAAACTGCTTATTTATTGCTTATCTATGGCTCCACTTATTCATCTTTTGAATTTAAAAATGCGTGGTTTGAAAATCTTCAATTATTTTCAGAATACGAGGAACAGGATTTAGACCTAGCTCTTTTTACCTTGTTTAACCGTTATTTAGTAGAAACTCAAAAACAACTGGGATATGAACCACATATCAAACAGCACAGCTTAATTCGCAATGTTGCTTTCAAGCGTCTAGTATCTACCCAAAGAAAAGAAGGAAACCCAAATCATGAATGATTTTAAATCTCCTCAATTAAGAGTCAAAGAACGTCTCACAAGTATCGATTTTACTGTTTTTGGAGAACTCGCTCAAGTCAAACAAAAAGGGGAAATTTTAGGAGCGACAGGAAGTCATTTTGAAAAAGCACATTTTGGCGCATTTATCTGGCATTTAATTGGTTATGAACGCCATATTAAGGATAAAATGGGACAGCAGCTCTCTATTCAAGAACGGGCAAGTCGTTATGTGGAAGCATTTCTCTGTCTATGTCGATTAGGTTGGTATAAAGAAGCTAAATCTTTATTTTCTTTACCCTTAGAAATTCATGATCCAACTTCTTTCCCTTTGCACAAACAATTACGCATCTGGGGACGGTATGAAGAGGGCATAAAACTGTGTAAAGAATTATTAGGAAATCTTGACAATGAAACCGATTTTCTCTGTTTAAGTGAACTTGGTTATATGTATCGAGAATTAGGACAATTTGACCAAGCAAAAAATTATGCAGAGAAACTCTTATCCTTAGCCGAGCAATTAAATAATCCTCTTTGGAAAGCAAGAGGCAAAGTAAATATAGCAACAATTGATGGAATACAAGGTGAATATTTAAGCGCTGAAATAGTACTGAATGAAGGTTTAAATCTAGCCGAGATTATTCCCGATTGTGACGAAAAATTTGAGATTATTAATGTTGCTTATTTAAATCTCGGTAATTGTTATGGTTATCAGGGAAAAATTGACCAGACTATTGCTTGTTTAGAAAAATACTTAAAATGGGCAGAAAAAATTAAAAATCTTATTTATCAAGCAATGGCTTTACGAAATTTAGGAGAAGCACACCGGCGAATCAATGATTTGAATCAAGCTATCGATTATACTCAAAGAAGTCTTAACTTATCTGAGCAAATAACCGATGAAGCAGGAATTATTTTGTCTTTGGGAAATTTAGCCTCAATTTATGGGCAACAAGCAAATTTTCAGGAGTCTGAAAAATACTTTAAGCAACAAAAGAAAAAAGCTTTAGCTATTTCAGATGTAGCAAGTGTTGCCCATGCTTGTGCTGGATTAGGAGAAATTTATAGTATCACTCGAAAGGATGATCTAGCCTATCAATATCTTAATCAAGCTTTAGATATTGCCCTCGATATTGGAGAAAGATATATAGAACTAGAGACTTTAATTGTTTTGGCAGAATTTGAAGAAAAAACCCATGATCTTAAATCAGCTATTAATCACTGGCAACAAGCCTTAAATCTTTCTGAAAAATTAAATATGCTCTCCCATAAAGAGAACTGTGAACAAAACCTAGAAAGGTTGTTAAACCCCAACTAAGTTGAGACTGAGTAACGCACAGAAAACGGGTTTCTCGGAGAAACCCGTTTTCTACTCATGCACTCATGCAAAAGGGGGAATACATAATCAGTTTTTAATAACTGGATTTAGTATGACAAGCAACTCGTTGTCACCCCTTCAGCGGTCACATTAGATTGAAACAATCTGAATTTCCCTG
>NZ_JAPZQJ010000608.1:0-15389 GCF_027530405.1 Microcystis sp. LE19-41.2A
GATGAATCAACCCTACGATGAATCAACCCTACGATGAATCAACCCTACGATGAATCAACCCTACGATGAATCAACCCTACGATGAATCAACCCTACGATGAATCAACCCTGCCATGAATCAACCCTAGGGATCAAGGGGGGATTTATAACCAGCTACTTAGAGAAAGTAAACCTAAATGAGAAGTCGTGGGAAAACTTATGAGTGATATTGAACTTCGGCAGTCAGTTTATGACCTTCTTTCATCCCTGAGAGGATTGGATGCGCTCAAAAAATTATTCTGGTCTGAGTTAAATTACGAGCGAGAAAATCAAACCCTGTCCCGACGCAATTGGCCAGATAAAGCAGTAGAAGCATTAGCAGAAGATCCAATCCTATTAGCTTCTGGGGGGGAAGATTTTCAGGTTATTTATGCTCGTCTCAACTCTAAGCAACTGCTGCTCAATTTAGAGCGTCTTGTCGTCACTCAACTGCTAAAAAACCATCCCTACACTCTCTTTGTTTTCTCTGATTTCCACCAAGAACGGTGGCATTTTATCAATGTTAAATATGATGTAAAACAAGAAAAAAGGCAAGTCTTGCGGCGAATTACAGTGGGTCCGGGGGAACAGTTACGAACCGCCACAGAACGCCTAAGTTTACTGGATTTAGATAATATTAGTTCCGAGTCTCCTTTAGCGATTCAGGAACGTCATGATGAAGCTTTTGATGTTGAGAAAGTTACTAAGAAATTTTTTGAACAGTATCGCTCGGTCTTTGAAAAAGTTGAGCAATTAATTACCAAAACTCTCCCTAATGCTGACCAGAGAAGACTATTTACTCAGAAGCTGTTTAATCGCCTGATGTTTATTGTTTTTATCCAGAAAAAGGGTTGGCTGAAGTTTAACGAACAAACAGACTATCTAGAAACATTATGGCAGGATTATCAGAATGATAACAGCACCTCGGACAAAAACTTTTATCATAATCGCTTGACTCATCTGTTTTTTACGGGACTGAATAATCCCCAACAAACGGATATTATTAGTATCAATAACGGTGGTTTTCTTCGGCAAATAATTGGCACAGTTCCCTATCTTAATGGGGGATTATTTGAACAAGATGAGGATGACCGCAATCCTAATATAATAGTACCCGATCAGGCGATCGATGTTATCTTACATAAACTTTTTAGTAATTTTAATTTCACGGTGACTGAGAGTACACCCCTTGATGTGGAGGTAGCAGTGGACCCAGAAATGTTGGGAAAAGTGTTTGAGGAATTAGTCACGGGAAGACATAAATCAGGTAGTTATTACACACCTAAACCGATTGTTTCTTTTATGTGTCGGGAGGCTTTGAAGGGATATTTAGGAGGCTATGAAGCCTTAGTTGATGAACATAATGTAGAGCAGATAAACGTTCCAAAAGCTCGTGATCTTTTGCAGAAACTGAGCGAAGTGAAAATAGTAGATCCTGCTTGTGGAAGTGGCGCTTATCTATTAGGTATGCTGCATGAACTACATTCGCTTACTCGTTTGCTTGACACCCGCGCTCAACCGGAAAATGCTCGTGATGATTACCACCGTAAACTCAATATTATTCAAAATAATCTCTATGGTGTAGATATTGATGAATTTGCGGTAAATATTGCTCGATTACGTCTTTGGCTATCACTAACTGTAGAATTTGACGGTGAGCATCCTGAACCGTTACCTAACTTAGATTTTAAGATTGAATCTGGTGATAGTCTCACTGCTCCTAATCCAGAGAATGTAGGACAGTACACTCTTCGAGGCCAGATAATTCGCCAATATAGAGATGCAAAAAACTCTTATCTGACAATGAGTGAAGGAGTTCAAAAGCAAATTTTAAAACAAAAAATCAATGAATTTAAAGCTGAAATTGCTTTGATAACCCATGGAAGTAATAAGGTTAACGGATTTGATTGGGCCGTAGAATTTGCTGAAGTTTTTTCACAAAAGGGGTTTGATATTGTCTTAGCTAATCCGCCTTATGGTGCGACTGTTGGTGACAGGGTGCGCGATCTCTATTTTGACCGTCTGACTGATGGCGCACAATCCAAAGATACTTATGGTTTATTCATGGCCCGTGGCTTGCAGTTGCTACGTTCTGGCGGTCAATTATGTTACATAGTTTCTGATACTTGGCGGACTATTAAAACTCACAAACCTTTAAGAAAGCGATTTCTTGAAAGTACCACTATTGCTCATTTTATCGATCTGCCTTCTTGGGTTTTTGATGCTACAGTTAATACTTGTATTTTGACCGTTGCTAAAAATACGGCATCTGAAAGCCATGATCTAATCGCCGCAGATTTGCGTAGCCTTCAAATCGGGGACTGGAATAAACTAACTGAGAACCTAGATGCGATCGCTGCTCATAGTGTGGATTTACAAACGATAGATTATGCTCGTTATACTTATCCCCAATCTTTGATAGCTACTTATGATAACTTGTCACTTTTCATCGGTTCACCCAAGCTTTATCAGTTGTTGAGCAATAGTAATTTTTCTCGCTTGGGGACAATAGCTGATGTAAAAGTAGGACTTCAAACGAGTGACAATGATTACTATCTTCGTAAACGTAGAGGAGCAAGGGGAAGTTATGAAATATTAGACGATAGTAAATTACTTACTGATGCTGATATTGCAGGCTTAAGTGATGATGAAAAACTAAATGGAGTAGCTCTCAATAAGTATAATAATCGCTGTTTTCTGCCCTTTGATAAAGGCGGCGAAAGTAATACTGATGAAGGTTGGCTTCCCAATTACTATGTACCGACACAATATTTGATAGATTGGTCAAGAGATGCTGTCCATCGCCTCCGCACTGCTACTATTGCTGATGTTAAACGGCGAAAAAAAGAATTCAATAAGATTGAACCACAAGAGGAACAAAGGATTGCCTCTCGTTTTCAAAACTCAGAATATTATTTTCAAGAGGGGATAACATTTTCGCCTACTGGTATTTATAGTCCTACTTTTCGATTGGGAAGTGGCTGTATTTTTGGCAATAAAGGTTCAACTATTTTTGTTAGAGGGATTGAATCAAGAGTTTTACTAGGATTTTTAACTTCTATTGTCTCTCGTTATTTACTCAAGAGCTATGTATCCCATACAGTTGAAACAGGGGAAGAAGTTTTAACACGACTGAGATTACCTTCATTAAGTCCTGATTTGCACGATAGAATCAAAACTTTAGTTGAAAGTATTATTAATCAACAAAAGCATAATCAAAGCTATCCCTATCATTTACATGAACAAAAAGAAATTGATGCCATTATTTATCAACTCTATGAATTAGACTATGAGGATATTCGTGAAATAGAACTTTGGTACTGTCGCCGCTATCCTAAACTAGCAAAAGCTCAGGGAGTATTAGCCGAAGTAAAAGAAAAGTATGAAAGACATATAGAACACTGTAGTCGAGTTTTGACAAAGCCTCCTACTTACTGGAAATCTCATCCAATTCTGAGTCTGATTGCTCAAGGTGAAGGAAGCAAACTAGAGTTCAAAGAAACTCTAAGAGTAGATATTAAGACAAATACAAAAAATAAAGATGTTCTTCTTGCATCCTTAAAAAACATTACAGCCTTTTTAAATACCGATGGTGGTACTCTTCTCATTGGAGTTTCTGATAATTTAGAAATAAAAGGACTTGAGCCAGATTATACTGTTGGAAAAGGAAAAAATAAGGATGGTTTTGAGAATAATTTACGACAAATTATGGAGTCAAAAATTACACCTTATCCACTTCATCCTAATAAAGTTTTAGTGATGGTAGAATTTTTTACGCTTCCTGAAGGAGAAATTTGTCAGGTTGAAGTTAAGCCCCTGGATTTATCAGAAATTGCTTATCTAGAAGGTAAAATTTTCATTAGAGATGGAAATAGAACTAAGGAATTGAAAGGCGACACTCTAGAATCTTGGAAACAGAAAAGAAACCCATCATTAAATTAGTGCAAAAATGCTTAGATGCCAAAGGGGTTAACTGTGAAGAATGGGAGAAAGAGATAGATGAGAGAGTAGCGGCATTGTATGGATTGTAAGGGGTTAGATACCCGAATTATTAAAGAAGTCGGGTTTCTGAAATCATCACACAATTTCGATTTCTTTATTAAGTAGCTGGTTATAATTAAGTTAAAAATGGATTTTAGGTCTGATCCCCCCTGCCCCCCTTGATAAGGGGGGTGCCGATCCCCCCTGCCCCCCTTGATAAGGGGGGTGCCGATAGGCGGGGGGATCTGAAAGTTTTTAACACCTACCTACTTAACCTCTCTTGCTAGTCAAAACCTTAGTCTCCCTTGAGATGCGCTGCACCAACTTTTTGATAGAGAATATGTAGAGCCTCAGCAGCTTGTCTTGCTAGAGCGTACCATTCAGGGTTTTGTACACAAGCTGGATGGGAAACAATAAAACGCTCCAAGGAATCACTAACCATCGCTGTTCTGTCAAGTAACTCATGACATCCGAATGTACCCGGTTTGAATTGCTCAAGAACTTGTTGTTCTTGTTCTTGGAGGAAGTCTTTTAACTCTTCTTGACGCTCTATTTCAATAGCGTTATCCTTAACCACAACCATACTATTCAATTCAGTCATTCAACCCTCCAATTCAGCTTGCCGTAGAATGTTTTTGTAAGTTCCGATAGGTATATCATCTGACAGTTTACAAGGAACGGTAACTTTACTCAGCTTGACAGGGTGTTTAAACTGACGATGGCTTCCTTTTTGCGAAACTTGCAACCAACTATCATCAATTAGGCGACGGATAACCTCACGAACCCTCATACCCTTAATTTTAACCTACACTTATCTTATCGAAAATTTGGGTTTAAAACCCCGTCCTTTTAGGACGGCTTTAAGCTACAATGGAAAATGAAGTCAACTTCTTAAAGAAGTCGGGTATCTGAAATCATCACAGAAGAGGAGAAATAACAAGAAGGATTTCCTAGACTGTGAACCTTAAGATTGTTACAAGATGCTAAAATTAGGAAAACCTGCTAAAATCAGGATATGCCAGCTAAAGATACCTTTCACCATGCTGTCCGAAATGCACTCATAAAAGCAGGTTGGACGATTACCCATGATCCTTTTACCTTAGAGTTTGAAGATGTTAACTTTTATGTGGACTTAGGAGCAGAAAAAGTTATTGCAGCACAAAAAGAACGAGAAAAAGTTGCCATTGAAATCAAAAGTTTCTTAAGAGATTCAATTGTTACAGAACTACATTTAGCCTGTGGACAATATCTTAACTACCGTTTTGCTCTTTCAGAAATTGAACCTGATAGAACCCTATACTTAGCCATCCCTAATGATACTTATGAAGTGTTTTGTCATAGCCGTTTTGTTCAAAGAATTCTAGAACATTATCAAATCAAAATTATTGTCTATAACCCTGAAATAGAGGAGATCGTAGAATGGCAATCAACTACATTGAATTAGTTAAATCCCTAATTGAAGAACAAGCTAAAATTCAGCAGTCTAGTGAAATTTCCCTAGAAATAATCTTTGACGATCTGAGGAAACATTATTTATTAGTACAAGTTGGTTGGCATAATAATCATTGGATTTATGGATGTCTTTTACATTTAGATATTATTAACAATAAAGTTTATATTCAACAGAACAACACAGAAATTTCAGTAGCTGAAAAGTTAGTTGAACTAGGAATTCCTAAAACAGATATTGTCATCGGATTTCACTCTCCATTTAAACGAAAATTCACAGAATATGCCATTAATTAGGAGTACAAATAAAATGGAAAAACAAATTATAAAACATTAGAATTACCAATAGAATTAATTCAAGAAACTCTCTCTATTCTAGATCGTGAAACTGCCGTCTTAGTTGAGCAAGCTTTATCCTAAACTACCATGAAAATACAAGGAATTATCAAAGGCAATACTATCGAGCTATTAGAGGATTTATCTCTTCCTAATGGCGTAAAAATTTCTCGGTCAATCCCCGATAATTTAATTCAAAAAAAATTATTGTGGGAAGACTTAGAAACTCTTATTGGAGTATGGAAAAATCAACCAGAACTCGATGATATTTTTTCTGAAATTGACCAAGAACGCCATGCCGATCTAGGTGTGGAAATTAAATTCGATGATTAAGCCGAAAATTCATGTATTTACTGGATACTAACATCCGTATTGCCATTCTCAAAGGGAATCTGACGGTCGTTTCACATTTTAGACTTAAGTATCAGGAATCTTACCTGTCCACTTTAGTCTTAGGGGAGCTATATAAAGGAGTTTATTGCTCAACTCAGCTAGAACGTAACTTAGATACATTAACTAGATTTGCCAACCAGTTACCGATAATAGCTTTTGATCAACAAGCTGCAATCGAATTTGGCAAAATTCAATCTGAACTTAGAAAAATTGGCAAACCAACAGGACAGTTAGATGCTTTAATCGCAAGCGTTGCTCGTTCTCGGCAGGATATTTTAGTAACCGATAATACTCGTCATTTTGAAAATATTTCTAATCTAGTAATAGAAAACTGGTTACAGCCCTAAAATTCAAAAATTGAACTATGCCTACCCACGACATCATCGACAATCGCCAGCAAAAATTAGTCGATAACATCAACCAAATTCTTCACTCTTCAGAAGCCGCTCATTTTGCCGTCGGTTACTTCTTCCTCTCCGGCTTTACTGCGATCGCACCTCGTCTCGCCACCATCCCACAAATGCGCCTCCTGATTGGCAACACCAGCAACCGGGAAACCATCGAACAATTAGCAGAAGGCTACCGCCGCTTAGAATTAATTAAAAACCATCTGGAAGCACAAGAATATCCCAAACGGACAGAACGCAAGCAGATGGCAACAGAAACCGCCGATAATATTCGTTCCAGCGTCGAACTAATGGACCAAACAGATCAAGCAGAAACCTTAGTAAAAAATCTGGTTCTTATGATTGAAGAAAAACGCCTTCAGGTGCGAGTTTATACTAAAGGGCGACTCCATGCTAAAGCCTATATCTTCGACTACGGGACAATTTATAACCAGCAGGGACAACCTTTGGAACGTCAAGAAAAAGGCCTTGCTATCGTTGGTTCTTCTAACCTTACTTTATCAGGAATTTCCCACAATACCGAACTTAATGTTATCGTTCACGGTAATGAAAACCACGCCAGTTTAACAGAATGGTTCAATCAACTTTGGCAGGAAGCAACAGAATTTGATGAAACACTGATGCAGTCTTTAAAACAGTCTTGGGCGATGATGCCAGTACGTCCCTACGACATCTATATGAAAACTCTCTATATGCTCGTGCGCGATCGATTGACAGAAGAAACTGCCAGCGAAATGATGATAGATAACGAAATTACCGAGAAACTAGCAGACTTTCAAAAAGTAGCAGTTAACCAAGCGATCAAACTCATCCGCGAGTACGGAGGTTGTTTCGTTTCCGATGTGGTAGGACTAGGAAAAAGCTTCATTGGTGCTGCCATTGTCAAACGCTTTGAACAAGTGGAAAAAGCCCGCCCCTTAATTATTTGTCCAGCGCCACTGGTGGAAATGTGGGAACGCTACAACGAAATTTATCAACTTAACGCCCGCGTTTTATCGATGGGATTGCTGCGGGAAGATGAAACCAGTGGCATCAGAGTTTTATTAGAAGATTTTAAATACAAAGATCGAGATTTTATCTTAATTGATGAAAGTCATAACCTGCGGAATGCCGCAACCCAAAGATATAAAATCGTCGAAGCCTTTTTAGCAGCCGGGAGACAATGCTGTTTTTTAACAGCAACTCCTCGCAATAAAAGTGCTTGGGATATTTACCATCAGATTAGGCTCTTTCATCAAGATGATAAGACAGATTTACCCATAGATCCGCCCGATCTAAAAGAGTATTTTAGATTAGTAGAGAAAGGGGAAAAACAGTTACCTGACTTGTTATCTAATATCTTGATCCGGCGCACTCGCAACCACATTTTACGCTGGTACGGCTTTGATGCCAAGACTCATAAACCCGTAGATGCAGACAATTTCAAGGATTATTTAAACGGAAATCAACGCGCTTACGTTATTGTGGGTGGTAAGCATCAGTTTTTTCCCAAAAGAGAACTACAAACCATTGAATATAGTATTGAAGATACCTATCAAGGACTTTACCAGGAACTGCGCCAATATTTAGGGAAATCTCGCCAACGGCAACCAGCCAACCCTCGTAAAAATGAACTTTGCTATGCTCGTTATGGTTTGGGAAATTATGTATTACCAAATAAGCGCAAACAAGAACCATTACTCAGTTTACAAA
Organism: Microcystis sp. LE19-41.2A; assembly: GCF_027530405.1. Taxonomy (NCBI): domain Bacteria; kingdom Bacillati; phylum Cyanobacteriota; class Cyanophyceae; order Chroococcales; family Microcystaceae; genus Microcystis; species Microcystis sp. LE19-41.2A. Next base: position 8,277 of record NZ_JAPZQJ010000608.1, read on the forward strand.
CCGGGGGAGCAAATTTAAGAGGACTGATGCGAGTCCTGTTATTCAAACGCTTTGAATCTAGCGTTTATGCCTTCCAACAAACTGTTAAGAAATTACTGCAAGTCCATCAACGCTTTCGAGAAGCTTTACGCCAAGGAATTATCCCCGCCGGAGAAGAAGCTCAGGCAATTCTCTATGAGCCAAACAATGGGGAAGAACAAGACATTATCGATGCTTTGCGTCAGGCATCTGGGAAGTATGATATAGCTGATTTTGATGCCACAATATTACAGAAACATCTTGAGCATGACATCCAATTGCTAGAGAAAATTTTGCACTTAGTTGAGCCAATTACCCCAGACAAAGATGCGAAATTACAAACTCTCAAAAATTGGTTGAATAAACCTCCGCTGCAAGATAGCAAGTGCCTCATCTTTACTCAGTATGCTGATACCGCCTATTACTTATATCAAAACCTCAATCCTAACGGCGATCGAGACGATCTAGAAGTCATCTACAGTGGCGATAAAAATAAGGCGCGGGTAGTGGGAAGATTTGCCCCCAAAGCCAACAAATACTATAAATTACAACAGGGAGAGTCGGAAATCAAAACTTTAATTGCTACCGATGTTTTAGCCGAGGGTTTAAACCTACAAGATGGCCACCTGATTGTTAATTATGACCTGCATTGGAATCCCGTCCGACTTATTCAAAGGTTTGGTCGGATTGATCGGATTGGCAGCGAGAATGATGTGGTTTACGGCTTTAATTTTCTCCCAGAGACGGGATTGGAGCGGAATCTAGGATTACGGCAAAAACTCAAAAACCGCATTCAAGAAATTCACGAAACCATCGGGGAGGATGCGGCAATTCTCGACCCAACGGAACAGCTTAACGAAGAGGCTATGTATGCGATTTATGAAAAAAGTGGTAGTCATCAATTAAGTTTGTTTGAAGATGAGGGAGAATTTCTCGACCTCAATGAAGCGGAAGAAATTCTCAGACAACTCCAGCGAGAAAATCCGGCTGAATACGAACGGATAGCTAACCTGCCTCATGGCATCCGAACGGCTCGCTTTTCTCTCAATAAGGGCATAATTGTCTTCTGTGAAGCTTCTTATCCGAACCGCAAAGATTGGAAGGGCTACCAGCAATTATATTGGCTCGATGAACAGGGAGAGATCAGATCAAAAGATACTGCCCGCATTTTAGGAATGCTCAAAACCAACCCAGAAGAAGCAGCACTGCCGCTGCCCAAAAATTACAACCAAGCAGTCATGCAAGTCAAGGTGAAATTTGCCCAAGAAGTCCAACACCGCCAATCGGAACGGGAGTACAGCCGTTCTCTGACTCAAGCACAGCGCTACGTCCTGCGAGAATTGGGACTACTGTTCAAAACCACGCAGGATGAAGAAATCCGCAAGCAGGTTAACCTATTAGAACAGGCCTTTCGCCAACCGATTACCACTGTACTCAAGCGCGAGTTAAACCTGATTAAGCGCCGTAGCCTGACAGGAGAAGCTTTGTTTAGCGAACTGAAGAAATTATATAGCCAACATGAGATGCGGGACTGGTTAGATCGCCGCCGCTTGCAAGGTGAGGAGCAACCAATTCCCATCATTATTTGCAGTCAGGCTTTAGTTTAGAAACGGCGATAAGTAGGTGGGTGGAATTAAATATAAGATGAACGTAGCGACTGTATCGCCAGTTCTTCCATCGGGTTCGGCTTCACCTTCCCGTTAACGTAGTCGCAAGCTTCCGCAAACGCTTTCAGTGTCGCCTCGATAGCGGCCACCTGTTCGGGTGTTACTTGGAGTTGGCAAGATCCGGTCAGGACTGGTTTCATCCCCTCATTAATAATCAACACATGAGGATTTTGAGGAAGATGCAAGAATTTATTGGCGATTTTCGGGACATCGAACCCCTCAAAGCCGAACGGTAGGGACTCACGCGGTTTCGTTGAGAAAATTGTCGGAAAAGAGATATTAACTCAGAAAGCGATTATACTCAATGATCGAAGACTATTGACCAGCGATCGATGAACCAAGACAACGAGATTAGTCATTTACTAGACCTCATGCCTGCTTCGGGACGGATGATGACGCGCATTGTCAGCAAACCCGAAAGCAGTAAGGTAATCGAAACTAATTTTCCCCTGCCCTGGCAAAGAGGAGTCAGACCGATTCCAATTAATTTTGACCTCTGGCGGCAATTATCAAGACCCCAACGGGATTTAGTCTTGTTAAGGGCTGTCTGTGTTTTAACGGCAGTAAAATGGTTTAAACCCGATCTCGATCGAGTAATTGCTCTGGCTGGTATGATCGGTTTAACCGTGGAAACCCTGCAAACCGATGCCGTCGGTATGGCAGTAGCGGGGGGTTTAACTGCCTTGGCAATTAACCGGATTTGGCGGGAAAAACGCAGCCCCCAACGGGAATTAGATGCGGATGAAGCAGCCCTAAAAGTGGCCGTTAGACGCGGTTACACGGAAACCGAGGCCGCTAAGGGTTTATTATCGGCTATTGAGACTATAGCTGAAATTGAGGGGCGATCGAGTCTCAATTTTAACGAGTTATTGCGCTGTCAAAATCTGAAAAAATTAGCCAATCTCTCCTTTGTTGGTGTTCCCGATCAGGTGAGACAATCTTAAGGTCAGGAGCCGGTCGTCAGGAGTCAGGAGGCAATAGGTAATCTCCCCCCCTCTGTCACCCATTCCGGCGTTCCCTGTTCCCTAAAATCAGAGAGTCTGTAAACTTAAAATAACTACTATAAAAATATCTTTCCCCTTGCTCAATGGCTGCAATTGACTCTTTAGAAAAAGTCTTAAAATATCACTTTGGCTACGATCAATTTCGACCGAATCAACGCCAAATAATTGAGGCTGCTTTAAATAATCAGGATTTATTAGTAATTATGCCCACCGGAGGCGGTAAATCTCTCTGTTTTCAGCTACCTGCTTTAATCAAAAAAGGGGTGACGGTGGTGGTTTCTCCCCTAATTGCTTTAATGCAGGATCAAGTAACTGCTTTAGCTGATAATGGCATCGGGGCAACATTTCTCAATAGCACTTTAAATGCTAAACAAGTCAGAGAAAGAGAATCTTTAATCCTGCAAGGAAAAATTAAACTGTTATATGTCGCGCCAGAAAGATTATTATCGCCTAGTTTTTTAGATTTTTTAGCTGTTATTGATAATTACCTCGGTTTAGCCTGTTTAGCAGTGGATGAAGCTCACTGTGTCTCCGATTGGGGTCATGATTTCCGCCCTGAATATCGACAAATTAAACAAGTTCGTCAACGCTTTCCCTCCGTGCCAATTTTGGCTTTAACTGCCACCGCTACCCAACAGGTTAGAGAAGATATTATCCAACAATTAGGATTGCGAGATACTTCCATTCATATTGCTAGTTTTAATCGTCCTAATCTTTATTATGAAGTTCAACCTAAAACCAGTAAATCTTATCAGCAATTGTATCAATATATTAAAGGACAAAAAGGAGCAGGAATAGTTTACTGTATCAGCCGCAAAACCGTCGATAAAGTTGCAGAACAGTTGCAAAAAGATGGTATTAATGCCCTACCCTATCACGCGGGTATGGAGGATCGGGAAAGAAGTAACAATCAAACCCGTTTTATTCGGGATGATGTGCAGATTATGGTGGCAACAATTGCCTTCGGTATGGGGATTAATAAACCGGATGTACGCTTTGTCATTCATTACGATTTACCCCGCAATTTAGAGGGATATTATCAAGAATCAGGCCGTGCGGGTAGGGACGGAGAACCAGCTAAATGTACCCTCTTTTTTAGCTTTGCCGATGCCAGAAAAATTGAGTATTTTATTAACCAAAAAACCGAGCAAAATGAACAACAGAAAGCTCGTCAACAATTGCGACAGGTGTTAGATTATGCCGAAGGGAATGAATGTAGAAGATCGAGTGTACTAGGCTACTTTGGAGAAAGTTTTGCGGGTAACTGTGGTAACTGTGATAACTGTCGGAATGGTACAAATAACCAGGATTGGACGATCGAAGCACAAAAATTTTTATCCTGTGTGGCGCGGACGGGACAGAAATTCGGTATGATGCACATAATCAACGTACTCAGGGGAGGAAAAGGTGAAAGAATCACCCAATATCAACATCATTTATTATCTACTTATGGCATCGGTAAAGATAAAACTGTCGGGGAGTGGAAACGTTTAAGTCGTTCCCTTGTCCAGCAAAATCTACTGGTAGAAACTGAAGACAATTTTAGAATCTTGAAACTTAATCAACACAGTTGGGAAGTGATGCGGAAACAACGTTCCGTGTTTATTGCCGTCCCCCAAAAAGCTAACGGTCAAATCGTGGGAGACGACAATCCCAATACGCTGGAAAGTGATTTATTATTTGATCGCTTGCGACAACTGCGGAAAAAAATTGCCGATAGTCAAGGGGTTCCTCCCTACGTTATTTTCCATGATTCTAGTCTGCGTTTGATGGCCCAATCAAAACCCCGGAGTTTAGGAGAGTTTCGTCAAATTTCTGGAGTAGTACAAAGCAAAGTGCAGCAGTATGGTGATATATTTATAGCGGCAATTAATGATTTTTGTCAGGATAGTCTTCCCTCTACTCAATTCCTCACTCTCCAATACTATCAAGATGGTTTGAATGCGGAAGAAATCGCTCGCAAAAGAAGCTTAAAAGTCTCAACCATCTATGAACATTTAGCTAAATTGCTGGAAGCGGGTTACGAAATTGATATTAATCAGTTAGTCTCTAAAAATAAACAGGAATATATTCGTTTAGCGATTAAAAAAGTGGGTGATCAATCCCTGAAAACTCTCAAAGAAAATCTGGGAGATAATTATAGTTATGAGGAAATTAAATTAGTTGTTGCTTGGCAAAGACGACCCCGGCAATAAGGCCAGAGGAACTCTTTTGATGCAACCCTCCACTTTAAAAGCGATAATAAATAATCAGTTTTTAATAACCGGATTTAGTATTACAACCAGTGGGTTAATCCGCTCAAAAATTGCTTTTTCTGGGGTTGAAACATTTTCAACCCTGATTTTTATCATCCAGGAAAAATAACTTCTAGGGGAGCGGGAATCATCTCGCTACGAAAGTCAAGAATCTGGACTAGGATTAAATAGGCAACGGCGATTAAAATCGAAATTGCTCCCGTGATAATGGCGATAATTTTAGCAGAATTCATATAATTAACCGTTAATTTCCTGAGATTATTGATCTATTCCCGCAAAAGCTACCGAAATTTATTCTCATCTACGATTGCGAGGATAAACAATTCAAACTGAAGATATCTTACAGCACAATTCTCCGAGGCGATCGAGAGGAGGAAAATCTTTACCGAATCAAGGTTAGTTACGGTTAAAGAGATTTTGCCATCAGTTCCACGAAAGAATAGGGTTTATCAGCTAGGAGAACATTCAGAATTTTGACTAATCCCGAACTGAGGTTCAGGTTGAAACCCAGTTTGACGAGAGATAGTCCTTGCGGCTCAATGTATAGACTAAAATATATGGTAAAGCTTATAATTATTTGTTATTTGAATCTATGCAACCAGCAAAACCCTTGCTATAATCGACAATATATGGTAATAGACCAATTCCATCCGCTGCATCCGCATCGGCATCCCCAAAGTTGATCAACCTCGCTTTGTTTTAAGGTAGGCTAAGGTCTGCCTTACTTTTTTGGGTTGGGAAGCACTGGAGTTGGGGGAAAAGAGGAAAATGGGTCATTAAAGCTTAATTATCAGGAAAAAGCTCTGATCGTGTCTAAATTCTAGCTTTCTTTCGGGGCAAGCTTTCGGGTGATCAATAACTAACAGAAACTAAATTTTCGAGTTGTTGTTAGAAAATAGGCGAGCGCTCGCTTATAAAATAAGAGTTTCAGCACTTATGTGTTGACAGGGATTTTCCGAGATAGAAGAGCGATAAGATTTTTATTCACCTATGATAAACCTATGGCCTAAAATAATCATAAGGAGACAACATCACTCAATTTAAACTACTGACAGGAGAAGGAAAAGTCGGGACATACGGCGACTTGTTAAAATTAGGTAGTAGAGGAGATCACTTAACCCCTCATCATCTACCATCCAATGCGTATATGAAAGCGAAAATCAAAGGTTACACAACTAATCAAGGAATTGCTATCATGATGGAACACTTATCCCCCGGAAAAGGAGGTCGTCATCGTCAAACCTTATCTTATGGTAAAAGTCCAGACTTAACCCTTTCCCCTCGACAAACCTTAGCACAAGAAGTTTGGGATATTCGCTCAATTTATCTAGGTCAAGGATTATATAATGCAGATATTAGAAAGGGATTACAAGAACTCATTCAACTTAATAAAACTACCTGGTCAACCTTTTTTGATTAAGGAGCAACAACCCCATGAATTTAATAAAAATCCTACAAGAGAATCGCTTAATGAAAACACCCCAAGAAATTAACTTATTTGAGGAAACATTAGAAAAACTTGCCAAATATCCTGATGATAAACATTTAAAAGACTTACATCTTATCCTAGATGATAACTGTGAACATCCTGAAATTATGTTTAGTTTATTGCATTTTTTAGAAGATTTTGAAACCCAACAACAAATACAAGCTTTTATTGAAGTGATTCCTCAATTAATGATAACTGCACCAGAATGGACAAAAATCATTCACTATCGAATGATTAATGATGAATCTGCTGTTAAAATTTATCAGAATAGTCTGGAATTAGCCAATCAAAAAACACCTCATTTTTTGTATCAACTTTTACTAGAAAGCGTCAAAAATTATATTAATTCATCCTCGGAGGTCATCTTAACCTAAATTTTTGTATGACTTATAGAAATTAAAATGATATTTTGGTATCTGTAATCCCTTAAAAAATGTCGCTTTTTCTGGCATTTGTTCAACCTTGATTAATTTAATTTGAGACTCAGTGACTTCCCCCAACCCCCCAAAAGCCTGGATTGGGTAATAAAATCAAAAGTAAACCGCTCAACTAAACTTACTCAAACTTACTTAAAAGCCTGAAAGCTTAGTCATTCGTAGTGGGTCAAGCACTACAGGATTAAACGGCAAACCCTTTATTCCCTGGTCAATGACATCAGGAATTACTTTTCTAATGATGTT
>NZ_JAPZQJ010000139.1:0-14811 GCF_027530405.1 Microcystis sp. LE19-41.2A
TTAAGAAAACTGAAGGCGAGAACTTACAAAGACTTAATAGAAGGGATTGAATTGGCTATGTTAGAAGTTACTCAAAAAGATATTCGCAATTGGTTTACTCACTGTTGCTACTGTACCTCATAAGTCAGAGAATTGCTATAATTAAAACCAGCTACTTAGGAAACCATAAAAATACTCTAAACAAAGGGACAAGAGCGACAAAATACCGGCATAATGAACAAGGCCGTCTGATTTTTTTCTGGCCACATCCTTTCTATACTACATTCGTAATATAAGTAATTCTCTAGTTAGACTATGCGAACTCACTACTGTGGCGACCTTAGCGCGATCGAAATTGAAAAAAGTGTCACCCTCTTCGGTTGGGTCGATCGTCGTCGCGATCACGGTGGCGTTATTTTTATCGATCTACGGGATCGCAGTGGTATTGTCCAGATCGTCAGTGATCCCCAACGAACCCCCGCTTCCTACCCCATCGCTGAAACCGTCAGAAACGAGTATGTTATCAAGGTGACGGGAACAGTCAGTCAACGGCCCCCCGAATCCCTTAACCCGCGCATTGCCACCGGAGAAATCGAAATTTACGCCACTAGCATCGAGATTCTCAACGGGGTTACTAAACAATTGCCTTTTGTCGTCTCCAGTTCCGAAAGTGAATCGGTCCGGGAAGATGTGCGCTTGCGATACCGTTATCTAGACCTACGCCGGGAGCGTATGAGTCAGAATTTACAACTACGTCACCAAGTTGTCAAAGAAATGCGCCGTTTTCTCGAAGATGAACAGCATTTTATCGAAGTGGAAACACCAATTTTAACTCGATCGACTCCCGAAGGGGCGCGGGATTATCTGGTTCCTTCCCGTGTCAACCCTGGCCAATGGTACGCTTTACCCCAATCACCGCAACTATTTAAGCAATTATTAATGGTGTCGGGAATGGATCGCTACTATCAAATCGCCCGCTGTTTCCGCGATGAAGATCTGCGCGCTGATCGTCAACCGGAATTTACTCAGTTGGATATGGAGATGAGTTTTCTCTCTTTACCTGAGATTTTAGCCCTGAATGAGGCTTTAATCGCTCATATCTTCAAAAAAGTCAAAAATATCGATATAAGCCTGCCCCTGCCCCGTTTAACCTATGCTGAGGCTATGGATCGCTATGGGGTCGATCGCCCTGATACCCGTTTTGGCTTGGAATTGGTCAATGTGGCGGAGATTTTTGCCGATTCGGGATTTAAGGTGTTTTCAGGTGCGATCGCTAGTGGTGGGACGGTGAAAGTTTTACCGATTCCCAACGGTAACGAGGCGATTTCTAACGTCAGAATCAAACCGGGTGGGGATTTATTCAAAGAAGCCACCGATGCGGGGGCGAAGGGAATCGCCTACATCCGCGTGCGCGAGGACTACGATTTTGATACCATCGGTGCGATTAAAGATAACCTGACAGAGGCACAAAAACAGGCTTTAATCGAGAAGACTGGCGCAAAACCGGGGCATCTGCTCTTATTTGGGGCGGGAGATACCGATACAGTCAATAAATCCCTATCCCGCCTACGCTTAGTTTTAGGGGAACAATTGGGATTAATTGATCCTGATAAAATCAACCTCCTCTGGGTGACGGATTTCCCGATGTTTGAATACAACGCCGAGGAAAAACGCCTAGAAGCATTGCATCACCCTTTTACTGCCCCTAATCCCGAAGATTTAGACGATCTAGCCCAGGCTCGCGCCCTAGCCTACGATATGATTTTTAATGGTATTGAAATCGGTGGCGGCAGTTTGCGGATCTATCAACGGGAAGTACAGGAAAAAGTCTTCGCCACCATCGGTCTATCCCCAGAGGAAGCCTATAATAAATTCGGCTTTTTGTTAGAAGCTTTTGAATACGGAACCCCTCCCCACGGTGGCATCGCCTACGGTTTAGATCGCTTGGTGATGTTGTTAGCCGGGGAAGAATCAATTCGCGATGTGATTGCTTTCCCGAAAACCCAGCAAGCTAGTTGTTTACTCACTTCTGCACCTTCAACAGTGGCAGCGAAGCAATTAAAGGAATTATCCGTTGCTTCTACCTACAAACCGCCATCCTAAGATTAGGGTGGGCATTGCCCACCTAATTTTTGCAAGTCTGTTGACACCATGCTCTTAAATTCTTTTCTGCTTTAACTTCATCCTCTTTAGCAGTGGCTAAAAATTCCTAGAGTTTAGTTTTGGGAACTCGGGGAAAAGTGCAGGGTAAGCGCATCTTAACAATCCTTAACAATTGTTAAGCAAAAATCGACCAAATGGGTCGAGCTCGCCCCTACAAAATCGACCCGCCTAAGGGCGGGAAAGAAAAGAAAAAAGAAAAAATAGGGAATGAGGGTAAAAGGGGAAAAAGGCAAAAGGGTTAGAGAGTTCTCCCGAATACGCAGACTACCCGAAAACCGTTATAGTTGAGGCGGTTGACGCGGCGGATGTAGTTGATGCGAAACGCGGAACGGCAGCTATTAGGAATGAAGCCCCAGGAACCGCCCCGCCGAGGAGAACGATTATCATCCCCATTTTCTATCCAGGCACTGCCATCCGTCGGCGCACCGTCATAATTATCGTGCCAAGTATCGGCGCACCACTCCCAGACATTGCCGTGCATATCGTACAGTCCGAAGGCATTGGGTGGAAATTTTCCCACGGGAGTTGTTTCGTTTTGATATTCTCCGTTCGGTTCATCGGCGTAGGTATTACTGGCATTGTAGTTAGCCAATTCCCCCGTAATGGTTTCCCCAAAGTAAAATGGGGTGGTGGTTCCAGCACGACAGGCGTACTCCCATTCCGCTTCACTCGGTAGTCGGTATTCCCGAACCGTTAGTTTTGATAATCTCGCACAAAATTCGATCGCATCGTACCAGTTGACTTGTTCGACGGGACGGCGATCGCTATCGGGACGGTCTTTAAAATAGGCTGGGTTGAGATCAAGGTTGACCCTGAGCGAAGCCGAAGGGTCAACTTTTAAATCCGTGCGAGAGGCGATCGCTTGCCACTGGGCTTGGGTGATAGGATATTTACCTATAAAAAAGGTGGGGACGTTAACCTCATGTTGAGGACGTTCATCACCAAAACTATCTTTCTCATTTGCTGGTGAACCCATCAGGAAAGTTCCCCCCGGGATGGCAACCATTTCTAGGGTGATGCCGTTGCCCAAATCTTCGCTGAAATATTGGGACTGTTTCGACTCTTTTTTGATTTGCTCACCCTTCGCATTTACTCGCACGATCTCAAAGTTAAATACTGATAACGGTGGCGTGACGATTACGGGTTGTTTTGGTTCTTCCGGTTCAGGATTGAACTGATGGGTAATTGCTCTTTCTAGTTGCTCAAATCCGTCTTCTTCCCAATAATCAAGCCAGTGGAGGTCTCGCAGGTTCAACCCATACTCCTCCTGTCGCAGGTCGGGGATATCGCATTCATCCAATCTTAGCGGAATGAGATAGATTGAATTCGGCGGTCTGTCAGCATATTGATTGAGGGCCATTTTAAATTCCCGCTGCACGAATCCTTGTTTAGCAATCGAGCGTTGGGAGAGACAAGCGATGAACAGTTGACTATCTGCGATCGCCTTGGGGATGACTGAACGCCAGTTTTGGCCCGGAATCAGGTCTTTTTTATCTAACCAAGGTTTATATCCCGCTTGCTTAAGGCGCTCATGCAGTGCCAAAACTGCTGGTTTGTCCTCACTAGCGTGAGCTAGGAAAATTTGGATCTCTGACTTTTTCATAACTTTTTCTTATGACCACAAGTAGGGGAGAGCCAGATTAACTGGCAGAAAATCTCTAAATAGGGCTTGCTGAAAAAGTACGGGCGAAGCATTCGGATAGAAAATCTCCAGTTTCACCGATAGGTTATTGCCCGAATGCTTCGCCCCTACAGGACGCGGGCCGATGAAGACGCAAGGTTTTGAAGGACGATTCTCTCAAAATCTGGCACCTGTTTCAAGAGAAGAGCCACAAAACCCTTACCTTGCCTACATTTCACATTTATTCAGCCAACCCTAAATAAACCATTTAATTGATTATTACTCATTCTTAATTCTCCTGACTCCTGACGACCGGCTCCTAACCCCACCAACAAACTTTTTCAGCAAACCCTAGTTAATTATTTTTAGCTAGTTGACTAACAACCCATGCTCTTAAATTCTTTTCTGCCCTCACTTAATCCTCTTTAGCAGTGGCTAAAAATTCCTAGAGTTTAGTTTTGGGAACTAGGGGAAAAGTGCAGGGTAAGCGCATCTTAACAATCCTTGACAATTGTTAAGCAAAAATCGACCAAATGGGTCGAGTTCGCCCCTACAAAATCGACCCGCCTAAGGGCGGGAAAGAAAAGAAAAAAGAAAAAATAGGGAATGAGGGTAAAAGGGGAAAAAGGAAAAAGGGTTAGAGAGTTCTCCCGAAAACGCAGGCTACCCGAAAACCGTAATTGTTGATGCGGTTGACGCGGCGGAAGTAGTAGTCGTAGCGAATCGCGGAACGGCAGTAAGTAGGATTGTAGCCCCAGGAACCGCCCCGCAGAGGAGAACGATTATCATTACCATTTTCTATCCAGACACTGCCATCCGTCGGCGCACCGTCATAGTTATCGTGCCAAGTATCGGCGCACCACTCCCGGACATTGCCGTGCATATCGTACAGTCCAAAGGCGTTTGGGGGAAATTGTCCCACGCGAGTTGTTTCGTTTCGATATTCTCCGTTCGGTTCATCGGCGTAGGTATTACTGGCATTGTAGTTAGCCAATTCCCCCGTAATGGTTTCCCCAAAGTAAAACGGGGTGGTGGTTCCAGCACGACAAGCGTATTCCCATTCCGCTTCACTCGGTAGTCGGTATTCCCGAACCGTTAGTTTTGATAATCTCGCACAGAACTCGATCGCATCGTACCAGTTGACTTGTTCCACGGGACGGCGATCGCTATCGGGACGGTCTTTAAAATAGGCTGGCTTGAAATCAAGGTCTTGTTTAACTTTTAAATCCGTGCGAGAGGCGATCGCTTTCCACTGGGCCTGGGTGATGGGGTATTTACCCATAAAGAAGGGTGGGACAGTTACTTCATGTTGTGGTCTTTCCCTTCTAAATCCTTCCCAATTAAATTTTTTAACCAGTCTTTCGATTTCCTCATCTTCTGTTCCCATCAGGAAAGTTCCCCCCGGAATGGCGACCATTTCTAAGGTGATGCCTTTGCCCAGATCTTCCCTGAAATATTGGGACTGTTTCGACTCTTTTCTAATTTGCTCACCCTTCGCATTTACTCCCACCACCTCAAAGTTAAATACTGATAACAGTTGTTTTGGCTCTTCCGGTTCAAGCTTGAACTGATAGCCAATTGCTCTTTCTAGTTGCTCAAATCCGTCTTCTTCCCAATAATCAAGCTGGTGAATATCTCGCAGATTCAAGCTAACTTCTGCAAGTCGCAGATCAGGAATTTCGCATTCTTCTAACCTCATGGGAATAAAAAAAATTGTCCCCGGTAGCATCTGTCCCAAGGTATCAAGTGCAATCCTCAACTCCCGTTGGATATATCCCTGCTTATTAGCCGATTTCCCTGACAGACAGGCGAGAAAAATCTGACTAGCTTTAATCGCTTTCGGAATTTCATCTCGCCAAATTTGACCCGGAATCAGGTCTTTTTTATCCAACCAAGGTTTATATCCCGCTTGCTTGAGGCGGTCATACAGTGCCAAAACTGCTGGTTTATCCTCATTAGCGTGAGCTAGGAAAATTTGGATCTCTGACTTTTTCATAACTTTTTCTTATGACCACAAGTAGGGGAGAGCCAGATTAACTGGCATAAAATCTCTAAATAAACCATTTAATTGATTATTACTCATTCTTAATTCTCCTGTCTCCTGTCTCGGAGTCTCCTGACTACTGCCTACTGTCTCCTGACTACTGCCTACTGAATCCTCACCAACCACGACAATTTGGGATTTTTACAGCAAGTCCACTTTCTCACTTTCCCCACCCGTGACCTTTTTCCGTTAGATTATAAATGGATACAAAACTTAACATTTTATCCAGAATCTACCGAGAGGGCAGACCGTGCGGCCAGATACCCTAGAAAATAACCAGCATTCAGCCGATAATTCGCTAGTTCCCGAAGAAATCGCATTTAAACCCGAAATTGAGCCAGAGGAACCCGAATACTCGCCAAAACCGACAAAAACCAACTCGTGGCTATCGGGAGGAAAGGGTTTATTTATCGGTGTGGGATTGGGGGTTTTATTGACCCTGGGGGCGACTCGTTTCGCTAATCGACCCCAAACAGCCCAAAACCCCAATACTCAGCCCGTAGCGGCAAAAAATGAAGCACCAGCACAAACAGTAACCACCACTAGGGTAGAATTTACTCCCGTGGCCCGCACCCTGAAAGCGACTGGAAGCGTGGCAGCCGATGAATTAATCCCGATTCTTTCCCAAGCGACGGGACTACAAATCAAAGAAATCTTTGTGGATGAAGGGGATAGGGTCAGCCAAGGTCAAATTTTGGCTCGTCTCGATGATACCGTCCTACAAGCGCAATTAACCCAAGCACAGGCAAATGTCGCCCAATCCCGGGCGCGTTTGGCAGAATTGCAAGCGGGTAGCCGTAAAGAGGAGATCGCTGGAGCTAAACAAACTATTCAACGCATAAAAGCCGAAATTAGTCAAGCTCAATCGGATTGGGATTTGGCCAAAAAACGCGTCCAGAGAAACCAAAGTTTAGAAGCGGAAGGAGCGATCGCCCGGGATCGTCTCGATGAAGTCCTCAATGAAGAAAGAAAGCAAGCGGCGATCGTACAACAGACCCAATCCCGTTTAGGAGAAGCAGAGCAGCAACTGGCACAATTGCAAGCAGGCAATCGTCCTGAAGTGATAGCCCAAGCTACAGCCCAATTAGCGGAAGCTCAAAGCCGTTTAGCCATTGTTAACGCCCAATTAAACGAGACGCGCCTGATTTCCCCGGTCAGTGGCAAAATTGCCGAAAGAAATGGCCGCATCGGGGATACCACCAACGGTCAAAATGCTCTCTTTAAAATCATCGAAAATGGGCGTTTAGAGCTAAGATTGCGGGTTCCTGAGAATCAATTGCCCTTAATCCGCGTCGGAGCGCCCGTTACTATCACTTCCGATGCTAATAGCAGTTTAAAATTATCGGGACAGGTGCGCGAAATTAATCCCATCGTCGATGAGGCATCCCGTCAGGCAACGGTTAAAGTCGATTTAACCGACAATACAGGGTTAAAACCGGGGATGTTTTTACGAGGTGCGATCGTGACGAATACTAGCAATAGTTTAACCGTCCCCATGACCGCAGTTTTACCCCAAAAAGATAATCAAGCTCTAGTTTATTTAGTTGAACCTGATAACACCGTTACCGCCAAAACTGTGCAATTAGGTCAAATTATGCCCAATAACCGCGTGGAAATTCTCACTGGTTTACAAGCGGGCGATCGCATTGTGGTCAAAGGGGCAGCCTATCTCGGTGATGGCGACAAAATTACAGCAATCAGTGATAACTGATAACTGATAACTGATAACTGATAACTGAAATTATGGCTTTTAATATTTCTAATTGGTCTATCAAAAATCCCATTCCGACGATCCTGATCTCCCTGGTTATGGCCTTAATGGGATACATTGCCTTTCTAGGATTAGGGATCGATCGCTCTCCTAATATTGACATTCCGGCCGTGATTATCACCGTTAATCAACCCGGCGCAGGTCCAGAGGAATTGGAAACCCAAGTCACCAAAAAAGTCGAGGATGCGGTGGCTGCTTTGGGTAATATCGATCAAATTACTTCTACCATCAACGAAGGCAGCAGCACCACCACCGTTAACTTTATCCTTGGCACTAACAGCGATCGCGCTACCAATGATGTGCGTAATGCCATAGCGCAAATTCGGCAGGATTTACCCCAAGATGCTAATGATCCAATTGTCCAACGTTTAGAATTTGCCGGGGGTGCGGTGATGAACTATACCATCTCCTCCCCGAAAAGATCGATCGCCGAATTAAGTGATCTAGTCGATCGTCAAATTGGCCGCGCTTTAACGGGAGTGCCGGGGGTAGCACGAGTTGATCGCGTTGGGGGAGTCGATCGAGAAGTGCGTGTAGATTTAGATCCCGGTCGTCTGATCGCCTACGGTATCACGGCCACGGCGGTTAATGACCAAATTCGTAGTTTTAATATTAATTTACCCGGAGGGCGCTCGGAAATCGGTGGCAGTGAACAAACTGTCCGCACCCTCGGCAGCGCTGAAACGATCGAAGATTTAAGAAATTATCAAATCTCTTTACCTAACGGTGATACCGTCCCCTTAAGCAATTTAGGGACAGTTAGGGATAGTTCCAGCGATCCCCGACAAATGGCCCTCTTAGATGGGCAGCCAGTGGTGGGTTTTTCGATTTTACGGGGGACTGGCAGCACCTTGGTCACGGTAGAAACAGCAGTACGTCAAGAAATCGAGAATTTAAAGAAAAAACTGCCCGAAGACATTAAATTTAAATTAATTTTTACCCGTGCTGACTCAATTCGTGCTAGTTACGAAAGCCTTCTGAGCGATCTGATCATCGGTTGCATCATGACGGTGATCACGGTGGGTCTATTTTTAGGCAATTGGCGCGCCACGATTATCACGGGTTTGGCCCTGCCTTTGTCGATTTTCCCGACTTTTTGGGTGATGCAGTCCCTAAATTATACCCTTAACGGTATGACTCTACTGGCGTTAGCTTTAGCTTTGGGTAATCTTGTCGATGATGCGGTGTGTATGGTGGAGGACATCGATCAACATTTAGCTATGGGTAAAAAACCCTTGCAAGCGGCCTTTGATGCCTCAAAAGAGATTGGATTAGCCGTTTTAGCCAGTGCGGCGGCAATTATAGCGGTATTCCTGCCGGTTGCTTTTATGGGCGGTGTGCCGGGGCAATTCTTTCAACCTTTCGGCGTTACGGTGGCGGTTTCTACCCTATTTTCCAGTTTGATCGCTGTCACCGTCACTCCCATGTTAAGTGCCTATATTCTACAGCCGAAAAAGCTCAAAACTGGTGATGATAATCCCTCCTCGCGCCCCCGTTTTCGTCCCTACAAAAGTTTGTTAACTTGGTCCCTACGTCATCGAATCCTGACTTTATTGGCGGCTTTGGCCTTTTTTATCGGTAGTTTACAGTTAGTTCCCTTGATTCCAAAAGGGTTATTTAGTTCTGGGGATACCGGATTAAGTACAATAAGCCTAGAATTGCCTCCCGGTGCGACTTTGAATGATACTGTTGCCGTGGCTAATCAGGTGAATAGTTTACTGCAAAAAAATACCGCCGTCGCTAATGTTTTGGCTATTCCGGGAGATTCGGGACGGGTAAATACGGGGTTAATATATGTTAATTTAGTTCCTAAGGAACAGCGATCGCTAACTCAACGGCAATTTGAGGAACAAACCCGCCTGGATTTCCAGAAGATACCTGGTGCTAGAGTTAGTTTTCGGGCGCAGGGGGGAGCAGGAAGCACTAAGGATGTCGCTATTATTTTAAAAAGTGAAAATGGCGATATTTTAACCCAAACTGCCCAAAAATTAGAGCGAGAAATGCGGGCTTTACCCGGTTTTGTCGAGGTCAGTTCCGGGGTAAGTTTAGTTAAACCGGAGATCATTATTCAACCGGATCCTGTCCGGGCTGCCGATCAGGGAGTCTCGGTCAGAGCGATCGCTCGTACTGCATCTTTAGCTTTAATCGGCGATAATGAGTTTAATTTAGCTAAATTTAACCTTGCTGACCGACAAATTCCCATCCGGGTAAAAATTGCCAATGATGGACGCAGTGAGATAGAAACTCTGCAAAATTTGCGCGTTCCTAGCAGTAATGGGACGTTAGTACCGCTTAACTCGGTGGCGACAATTAGCTTAGGTAGTGGACCTGCGGAAATTCAACGCTTTAACCGTCAACGTCAGGTTAATATTGGAGCTAATTTAGAGGGAGTTTCTTTGGGAAGTGCGGTGACACAAATTCGCACTTTACCAATCATGAAAAACTTACCCCCAGAGGTGACAGAAGAACCCTTTGGTGATGCTCGTATTATGCGCGATATCTTCGCTCGTTTTTTGGGGGCATTAAGTTTAGCAATTATTTCGATCTATGGGATTCTGGTCTTGTTGTATAACAATTTTCTCTATCCCCTAGCGATTTTAACTTCCCTTCCTTTATCGATTGGTGGTACTTTAATCGCTCTTTTAATTACCCAAAAAGAGTTAGGTTTATACGCTTTAATTGGCATAGTTTTACTGATGGGATTAGTCACTAAAAATGCGATTCTGTTAGTCGATTTTGCCCTGAGTGGCATTGAGGCAGGGAAACCGCAGTTTCAGGCGATGATTGATTCGGGAGTCTCTCGTTTACGACCAATTATTATGACCTCCGTTTCCACAATTGCCGGGATGTTACCGATTGCTTTAGCTTTGGGTGCAGATGGGGAAATTCGCGCACCGATGGCGATTGCCGTTATTGGTGGTTTTACCACTTCCACCCTGTTAACTTTGGTGGTTGTGCCGGTAATCTTTACTTATATCGATAGTTTTTACTATTGGTTGCGGGGATTATTTGTTAAACAAAAACCTAAGTCGATTTAGTACAGAAAACGGGTTTCTCGGAGAAACCCGTTTTCTTCTCATGCAAAAGTCAAAAAGGGGAATAAATAATCAGTCTTTAATAACCAGATTTAGTATAAAATATCTTGCTGAAAGCTTGAGAAAAAACCCAGAGAAACTAACCCATGAATCCCTTGACAGTCACAGATCAAACTCTATCCCTTCCCCCCATGGGCTGCGGTACTTGGGCCTGGGGAAATCGTCTTCTCTGGGGTTACGATGAGAGTATGGATAGCCAGTTACAAGCGGTTTTTAATCTCTGCGTCGAGCGGGGTGTCACCCTATTTGATACGGGAGACTCCTACGGGACAGGCAAACTCAACGGACAGAGTGAGAAGCTATTAGGACGCTTTACAGGGGAATATAGCGGTTATAACGCTGATCATATTCGTATTGCTACCAAACTCGCCCCTTATCCTTGGCGTTTAACCCGTCATGCCATGGTGAAAGCTTGTCAAGCTTCGGCAACCAGACTAGGCCGCCCAGTGGATTTAGTGCAAATGCACTGGTCAACGGGCAATTATGCGCCATGGCAGGAGGGAGGATTATTAGACGGATTGGGAGATTGTCTGGAAAAGGGGTTAGTTAAAGGAGTCGGTTTATCCAATTTTGGACCGAAAAGATTGAAGTCTGCCTATCAAAAGTTTGCCAGTCGCGGCATTCCTATTACCAGTTTACAGGTACAGTATTCTCTCCTTTCTACCTATCCCCTCACTGACTTAGGATTAAAGGAACTATGTGAGCAATTGGGTATTAAAATTATTGCCTATAGTCCCTTAGCTTTGGGGTTATTAACCGGGAAATATCGAGATAATAAAAACTTACCCCCAGGATTACGTCGCTTCCTTTTTGGTCAATTAATTCCCGCTATTTCTCCTCTGATGAGTTGCCTAGAAGTTATCGCCCAAGCTAAAAATAAGACTATTAGTCAAGTTGCCTTAAATTGGTGTATCTGTAAGGGAACAATTCCTATACCCGGAGCTAAAAATGTTCGGCAAGCTGAGGAGAATTTAGGCGCTTTAGGATGGAGTTTAGACAGTGGGGAAATAGCAGAATTAGATAAAATTGCCGCAGGTTTGGATAAAAAAATGGTACAAAATATCTTTCAAACTAAGTAGGGTATGCTGAATAAATCTAAAAACCTTGTTGGATAAGGCTTTTAGACTTTTTTGACCTCAAAAAGTGCCGACCATTGGAGTGATTGGGGGGAAAATCCCTGGACTTTTTCCCTGAAAATTAGGTAATTGACCCCCTCAAAATCGGTAAAACCCCACACCCCACACCCCACACCCCACACCCCACACCAGGAAAAACTTTTTCAGCAACCCCTACTTATCTTGAGAGACCAATTTTAAGCTGGGACGGGGTTGGATTGTTCCCCCGTAATCGACGGCAGTATGGGGAGATAGGACAAGATGAGGAGATATACCCAAAGAAATTCGATAGATTTCCCCAGCTTTATCCATTAATTGCTGTTTAACTGGCTCTGTCGGCAAATTTTGCCGCCAAGCTAGGGGAATCCCCTCGATACCGTTGTACAATCCCGCCCAAATTCCCGCTAAAGTGGTGGTTAATTGCCGTTGATAGGGACTAGAATTAGCGCGACGCACGCTAACGGCGAAATCCTCGGTCGTTTGCAGAAAGGTATAGAGAGAAGCTGCGATCGCAATTCCTAAAGGTGAGCTATCTTTCGCCCAAGCCGATAAAATGGACTCTAAGGGATGATTTTGCCTTAAAGCTGACTGAATCTGCTCTAATAGCTTATTCTTGGGGTTAATAGTTAGCAATTGCCCTATTAACTGATTTAAAGGCCTTTTTCCCCGTAATAACAGACCTACAGCCTCTCCCCAAATTATCGCTTCTTGTCGGGTTAAATCGGAAATTAAGCCCTTTTTCAGCCAAAAATTTAATCTAGCTTGCCAACGTTCCCCATGGTCAGGCCAGGTTAAAATCTCCGGTAACAGCACAAATAATAACGCCGATTCCGACTGCTGCTTGGCTGCGATCGCAAGGGAAAAATCCTCCTGAGATTGCAGAGCTTGCAAAAGCAGGATCGTCCTCGGTGTCGCCTCATAGTTAAAGGCTGGTATTAGGGGCTGATTATGCAAGGATTCCCCGATATATGCCCCGATTAACCCTCCCTGAAGGCGATCGAGGGGTGAAAAAACCTTTTGCATAAATTAGCTCAATTTGCCCGGTAGGTGACTTCCTCGACTTTGCCCGGTTGCCCCAGTTGTTTAGCATGGGCATTATTAACGGCAACGTAAACCCCGCCGGCATTACCCGCCCTCACGGTTAATTCTCGGTTTGCTTGCCAAGTGCGATGGCTTCCTTGGGGCAGTACACCCTCAAATTCTGTCTTGCCATCCACCACCACCCGCAGCCAGCAGTCATCCTCCAGTTTTACCCCCACCACCAGCTGCTGATTATTGCTGGTTTTGTTGGCTACCGGTTGAAGGGGATTGCTTTTCGGTTGGACAATTTGCTGTTGTGGCAAGGAAGGCGGCGGTAAGCGATTCGATTGCAGTACCGATTTTTGCAGGACGTGGGATAGGGTTTGTACGGAACCAATAACTAGGATTAAATAGAGAAAATAGAGATGAATCGGGCGAATTTGAAGACTCGGCAGCGATAAAGACGGTTTTGTTCCCCTGAAAAAGTTATTGACCTTGGTGGGAAAACGCCGACTAATCGCCTCACCATCCAGGGCCAGACTATCGGCAAATTGTTTGATTAACCAACGAATATAAATCGGTTCGGGTAATGCCTCCAAATCTCCCGCTTCCAGCGCTTCTAGACGATGGCGCGGGATTAAGGTTTTCTGGGCAATTTCCTCGAGAGAAAGGGACTGTTCTAGGCGATTTTTTTGCAAATAAACGCCGATTTCCAGTAATTTGGTGCGCTGTTTATGCTGGGGGTCGAGTTGTGATTGGAGAAGGCGAAACATATCGCTATTAGGGGCTGACTTTCAGCTTAGTTAATCT
The DNA here is from genome assembly GCF_027530405.1 of Microcystis sp. LE19-41.2A. Taxonomy (NCBI): domain Bacteria; kingdom Bacillati; phylum Cyanobacteriota; class Cyanophyceae; order Chroococcales; family Microcystaceae; genus Microcystis; species Microcystis sp. LE19-41.2A. Next base: position 13,619 of record NZ_JAPZQJ010000139.1, read on the forward strand.
GGTTCTTTAAATATTTCAGTTCATCAAGGGTTAAAAAACGGTAATCACCCAAGGGTAAGGGGGAATTATTACCGGAGTTTAGTTGAATACGACCGATAGCACTGCGATGAAGTTTCAGGACGTGATAACCTAATTCTTCGGCTACAGAGCGAATCTGCCGATTTCTTCCCTCCACTAAAATAACTTCTAGTAGGGTTTTTTGGTCGGTTTGCTTGAGTATCTCAACCTGTGCGGGTAAGGTTTTTTTTCCCCCTAAGAGGATACCTTCTCGCCAACGCTGGAGAGCAAGTCTATCAATCGCACCATCTAGCCAAACCCGATAGGTTTTGGGCAAATGATAACGGGGATGGGTGAGGGTGAGGGTGAGTTGACCGTCGTTGGTGAGGAGTAAAGCCCCAGTGGTGTTGATGTCCAACCTTCCTACGGGATGTAACCCCGTCTCGCTGGCGAGGGAGTCGGGCAAAAGGTCAATCACCGTCGGCCGGTTTTGCGGATCCTTACAGGTAGAAACCACACCAATGGGTTTGTTGACCAGTATATACAATCTTTTGGGACGATTGGCCGGTTCAATTTTTTTTCCGTCTATTTCTAGGTGATCTTTTTCGGGGTCGGCTTTTTCTCCTAACTGCACGATTTTGCCATTCCGTCTCACCCGGCCGGCTACGATCATCTCCTCCGCCCTTCTTCGGGAGGCAATTCCCCACTGGGCAAGGATTTTCTGGACTCTCTCCGCCATTTTTTTTGTTTTTAACCCTTTCTATCTCCTATTATAGGCATCCTAAAAGGGTTTTTTCGCCCAAAAAGTGAAGAAAAACCGAATATCTCCGGCTGCCTCTTGGATTTTTTTCTTGGAAAACTTCTCAAAAAAAAGGAGTGATCCCTTGACTTGGGCGCTGGCTTCGGTTATACTTTTTTTTATAATGGGAATCTGTTTATATTTTTTTGGTTGCCACCACTCCATCGTGTATGAAGTCTTATAAAAATATCATCTCAAAAAGCCGTGAAAAAAGCAAGCAAAATTTTGCCGACAATTGTTAAAAAAGTCGGGTTAACAGCAATTCTCATTTTAAAAAGTAACAAGTGATACAGACAGAAACAAAGCTTTAAGCAAGCTACAAAATGCGCTCCCGCGAGTGCGACTGCATCGCAGAGAAGTGAGTATATAGAGTATTTATACTCAAAATATTTGAAAG
>NZ_JAPZQJ010000671.1:0-3851 GCF_027530405.1 Microcystis sp. LE19-41.2A
TGAAATATTATGGAGATTTTTAAAATATGAATGGATTGAATTTAGCGCCTATAAAGACCGAAAGAGCCTCCTCGCTTACGTTAAAAAAGTGCTGGACAATTTTGGAGGCGAGTATGTAATTAATTTTGCCTAGGTACTTACAAAACCATAACGTTACTCAACTACATACAATCATCTATGGAAACTCCAAAGACTCTCGACAAAAGTGAATTGCCCTGAATGGCACTTCAAGATAGATCGACAATCTGTCGTTTGGTTCATTTCGGTGGGCAAGTCAATTTCTTCTTTGGCAATAGCGGTTCTACGATAGACCACTCTTCATTCGTCATACTACTTGAGTACATTTTGGCTTACTCCAAAGTATCGATTTTCGGGGATAACTAGACGGTGGCGCCTTCACTGACGGGGTTCAGACCAAAGTATTGCCGTTAAACAGGCTACAGACTCTCTTCCCTGCAACCTATAGTGGACAAGGTTTTCGCTTCACCTTTTCAGCCTAGCATCTACATTATAAAAGATACCAAATCGGTTCTATAGTTCCATATCTCTGGACAAAAATTTTCAAATTTATAAAAGTTGATCTAAATTCCGTGATTACTATCTATCAATTAAAGCCAGCTTTTCAAAAGATATTGAGTCCGCTAGTCAAGCAACTAGCGAAACAAGGAATCACGGCGAATCAAATTACCACATCTGCTGCTGTCTTATCAGTATTGATGGGAATAGCAATTGTCCTTTGGCATTGTCAGCGCTGGCTACTGTTGCTGATGCCTTTGGTACTTTTTATGCGAATTGCACTGAATGCGATCGATGGGATGTTAGCCAGAGACTACAACCAGAAAACATCGTTAGGTACTATCTTAAATGAACTAGGAGATGTAATTTCTGATACTGCCCTCTACCTTCCCTTTGCCTTAATACCAGGAGTTTCTAGTATTTTGGTTGTCCCAATTGTCTTACTGTCAATCATCAGTGAAATGACTGGAGTTCTCGGGGTTACAGTGAGTGGAAAAAGACAATATCAAGGGCCAATGGGCAAAAGTGATCGTGCTTTTTTATTTGGTATAATTGCTTTATTATTAGGATTAGGATTGACAGCAGGAAAGTGGTTAGATTATATTTGGATTACCACAATCTTACTGCTATTTTCGACAATTATCAATCGGGCTTACAGCAGCTTAAAGGAATTAGAGTATCATGGTTTGGACGAAGCCAGCAATTAATGTTATCTGGGGGTTAGCAGGGGTATTTATCCTATTAATACTAGCGACTCTCATAATTCAGCTTCTCTCCCTAACTTTGCCAGAGAGAAATTATACAGAACTGAAGCAACGAGTCAAATCTTGGTGGGCAATTACCCTTCTTTTCTCAACTTCTCTCATCCTCAGTCCTGGAATAGCTGTGATCTTTTTTGGTTTTGTCAGTTTTCTGGCCCTGAAAGAATATTTATCTCTAATTCCGACACGGCGGGCAGACCGTCGCGTCTTGTTTTGGGCTTATTTAGCAATCATCTTACAATATTACTGGATTTACAGTCAGTGGTACGGAATGTTTTTAGTATTTATCCCAGTTTATATGTTCCTTATCTTGCCGATGCGGATGGTAATTTCAGGAGAAATACACGGTTTTCTCAAGGCAATAGGAACTCTACATTGGGGATTGATGCTGACAGTATTTAGCATCAGTCACGTCGCCTATTTATTAAGGCTACCACCCGCAGGTAATCCCATAGCTGGCGGTGCTGGATTGTTACTGTATCTTTTATTTTTGACGGCTCTGAATGATATTTCCCAGTACTTGTGGGGAAAAAGTTTGGGAAGACATAAAGTTTTACCGACAGTTAGCCCCAACAAAACCTGGGAAGGCTTGCTAGGAGGGATAATAACGACAATAGTATTGGCAGTAATTTTGGCTCCTTGGTTAACTCCGTTTAATTTAACTCACGCATTCTGGCTGGGGTTACTATTGGGAATTGCCGGTTTTATTGGTGATGTTACTGTATCGGCTCTGAAGCGAGACTTAGGAGTTAAAGACAGCGGTAATCTCTTACCAGGACACGGTGGTATTCTTGATCGTATTGACAGTTTAACTTATACTGCTCCCCTATTTTTCCATTTTACTGTTTACTTTTATTTCCGGGGGATGTTAGCTTGAATAAGTTACTGCGATTGTTGTTTTTTGGTTGCTTGGTTAGACTGATTGTCTTGGTCATTATCGGACTAAGAATCAGTCACAAAGAGAGGCTACCAAAATCGGGACCAGCGATAATTGTTGCCAACCACAACAGCCATCTCGATACCCTGGTATTGATGACACTCTTTCCCTTAAGGTTATTAGACAAATTGCGTCCAGTAGCGGCGGCGGACTATTGGTTAAAGAATCCCTGGCTGACTTGGTTTTCTCTAAATATTATTGGTATCATTCCCTTAAGACGCGAAATGGGGAATGTTCGCGAGCATCCTCTAGACAGTTGTTCTCAGGCATTAGTGCGGAGAGAAATTCTGCTAATCTATCCTGAAGGCTCTCGCGGCAATCCTGAATCTTTAACTAGCTTTAAGAGTGGCATTGCCCATCTAGCGAAACGGCATCCAGAAATCCCCATCTATCCAATTTTCTTGCATGGTTTAGGCAAGACACTTCCCAAAGGTGAAGCTTTATTAGTCCCTTTCTTTTGTGATGTTTGGCTTGGTAATCCTCTCCATTGGACTGGCAATAAACAAAGCTTTATGGATTTGTTAAATCAGTCAATACAAGAGTTGGCAGCAGCAGGAAATTTTTCTGCTTGGCAATAAAAAAGTTCTTGATTTTTCTTGATTAAACGAAGGAATTAACCATGAATTCTCAAACCTTACCTAGCTATGATTCACTAAGTCGTCCGCTGCCAATTTGGCATCCTAAAGCCATCTACTACAGCCTTGTAAGATTGCTGTTTCAAACCATCGGGCAACTTTCAGACGGAATTCGTCTGGGCTTGAAATACGGCTTTGATTCAGGAGTCATGTTAGAGTATGTTTATCGCAATCGTCCCAGCGGCATTACCTGGTTTGGCAAGATAATTGACCGTGTTTATCTCGACTCCCAGGGATGGCAGGGAATCCGTCAACGTGGGGAAATTCTGAAAAGCGTATTGCGTCAAGTTATCCAAGATAATTTTGAGCAAGGGGTAACAACTAACCTCCTCGATGTTGCTTGTGGTGGTGGCCGCTATGACTTGGAAGTTTTGCTAGATTTTTCGGGTGGTGCAGTGAATGCTTTATTGCGAGATTACAAGGCAGAAAATGTGCAAAAAGCGCAAGAATTAGCTCTCCACCTTGGCGTATCAGCAACTATCGAACAAGCTGACGCTTTTAACGATGACGACTTAAACCGGGTCTTACCACCGCCTAATTTAATTGTCGTCTCGGGACTCCACGAAATATTACCAGATAATGAGTTAATTCGTCAGCATTTCCAGCAATTATATCGTCTTCTTGAACCAGGCGGGACGCTCATTTTTACCATTCAACCCTACCACCCCCAATTAGAGTTTATTGCCAGGGTATTAAATTCTCATACAGGTAAACCTTGGGTGATGCGCCTGAGACCGCTAGAATTAACCGAAGCATGGGCAACTGATGCGGGTTTTCAAGATTTCCAGGTACAGATGGATAACTTTAATATTTTCGGGGTCGTCAAAGCGAGAAAGTGAAGTCAGCGAAAACTCATTTTGTAACCCACATTCCGCACCCTCAACTGTCACAGATCAAAAAAGCCATTAAAGTAGTACATAATAACTAAAATTAATTCAAAGGTTAAAAGGGTTAATGAGAATATCTAGCATTAAAAGGGGTATGGAGCGAGAAAGAGAAAAT
>NZ_JAPZQJ010000032.1:0-6372 GCF_027530405.1 Microcystis sp. LE19-41.2A
GACTTTCAAAAACCTTGCATTATCCTTCTTGTAGTACATCGCTTGGTACACAAAACAAGGGCAACAAAGCCTGAAACGACTGGCTACTGACGACCGGCTACTGACTCCTACCCCCAGGAAAAACTTTTTCAGCAGACCCTACTTAGGGTTAGCTGAATAAATCTAAAAACCTTGTTGGGTAAGACTTTTAGACTTTTTGTCAATCAAAAAGTACCAGATATGGGAGTGGTCGGGGGGAAAATTCCTGGACTTTTTCCCTGAAAATTAGGTAATTTACCCGATGAAAATGGGTAAAACCCCACACCCCACACCCCACACCCTACACCCTGCCCCTAGGAAAAACTTTTTCAGCAGACCCTACTTAGTGCTGTGTATAGAGAAGTTGCGAATTGTTAACCCTAGCTTTGCTAAGAAAATAAAATGTGATATTGTGACCCCAAGGCCGTGAAAAACGGCCAGGTTTTCAGTTTTTTTAAACATCAGGTCGCTACATTCTACAGCTATTTTCGCTCAAAAAAAAACGATTTTCTAGGCATTTCTATGACTTATCTTGTTGAACATCCTTCTACAACCTTTTATTCCTATACCGATACGGGGGTCGATCCCCTGAAAACCGCTCACGGAGTTTATATCACGGTTCACGGACATTTTTACCAACCACCGCGAGAAAATCCCTATCTAGACAGAATTGAACGGCAACCGAGCGCCCATCCCTTCCATAATTGGAATGAACGCATCCATCACGAGTGTTATCGTGCCAATGCTTTTGCGCGTATTTACAATGATCGGGGGGAAGTGATCAAAATAGTTAATAACTACGAATATCTCAGCTTTAACATCGGGGCCACCCTCATGTCATGGATGCAATCCCATGATCCCGAAGTTTACCAACGCATCCTGACAGCGGATCAAAAAAGTTGTCAACGCTTAAACGGTCATGGTAACGCCATCGCCCAAGTCTATAATCATATCATTCTGCCCCTAGCCAACAAACAGGACAAATACACCCAAATTCGCTGGGGAAAAGCCGATTTTCAGCATCGTTTCGGCCGTGATCCCGAAGGAATGTGGTTAGCGGAAACAGCCATTGATTTAGCCACAGTGACAGCTTTAATCGATGAAGGGATTAAATTCACCATTTTAGCCCCTTCCCAGGCCCTGCGCTGTCGTCCTTTCCCTAGCGACCAGGATCCCCATCCCCAATGGCACGCGGTGGCCGGAGGTCAAATCGATCCCACCCGTCCCTATCGCTGTTACATTCCCGATGGTCGTTATCTGGATATTTTCTTCTACGATGGTCCAATTTCTCGGGATATGGGCTTTAATGATGTCCTAGCCAGCAGTGATTTTCTCGTCGGTCGTCTGGGACAGGCAATTAAAGGGGATCATCGTCCCTCCCAGTTAATCAGCGTCGCTACCGATGGGGAAACCTTCGGCCACCACAAACAGGGGACAGAGAAGTGTCTTAGCTATGCTTTTACGGAATCTTTCCCTAAAAACGGCTGGACAGTCACCAATTTTGCCCATTATCTCAGTATTTGCCCCCCGACTTGGGAAGTGGAATTAAAACCCGTGACCGCTTGGAGTTGTGTCCATGGCGTAAATCGTTGGCAGGATGACTGTGGTTGCGGGGGAGGGGGAAATTACCAGCAAAAATGGCGTAAACCCCTGCGGGAGTCCCTAAATTGGCTCAGAGATGAGTTGATTAAGGTATATGAGATTCAAGGACAGGAATTTTTCCGCGATCCTTGGCAGACAAGGGATGACTACATTGCAGTTATTTTAGATCGATCCCCAGACGCGATCGAACATTTCCTCGCCCTGCATCAAAGTCGCAACCTGAGTAAAAGCGAGAAAATCGATGCTTTGCGTTTATTAGAAATGCAAAGACAGGCTTTATTGATGTTTACCAGTTGTGGCTGGTTTTTTGAAGAAATTTCTCGACCTGAAGGTACGCAAATTTTGAGATATGCTGGCCGGGCCCTGGAATTAGCTGGAGAAGTAGCTGGAATTCAATTAGAAATGAATTTCCTCAGTCGTCTAGCTTTCGCTCCCAGTAACGTTAAGTTATATCAAGATGGGGCTGATGTCTATCGACAATTGGTCACTTCTGCGCGGGTCGATTTGGAACGGGTGGCGGCCCATTACGCTATTAGTTCCCTATTTACCAATTATCCCAGTCATCATCGGATTTATTGTTATAATACCCGTCAATTAGATTATCAAAAACAAGCGATCGGGTCTTTAACTTTAGCAGTGGGACAGGTGGAATTAACCTCGGAAATTACCCAAGAAAGTGAACATTTTGTCTTTGCTGTTCTACATTTAGGAGGTTGGGATTTTTACTGCTGCATTCAACCGTTTAACAGTCGGTTAATCTATACCAATCTTAAGGATCATCTCTTTGAATCTTTACAACAGGCCAGTGTTTCGACCATGATCGTAGAAATGGGGCGCGGATTGGGAGAAAACTTCTTTGCTTTACCCCATCTTTTTGCCGATGAAAGACACCGGATCATGCAGAAGGTGACAGCCGAAACTAAAAAACGTCTCGATCAATTATACACCCAAGTTTATCGGGATAATTACGGCATTTTAGCGGCTTTCCAACGGGATGAGCTGCCCGTACCTCAAGAGTTACAGGTAGCGGCCGATATTGCCATTTCTCATCGTTGTTTACAGGTGATTAATGCCCTAGAAAAAGATTTTGAGCAGCGGCAAGCAACGGAAAATAATCTCGATCAATTATTTGCTATTGCTAAGGAGGCCAATCATTTACACTGTCAATTAAATATTCCCGAAGCGCGTCAAACCTTAGAAAGTTTGCTCTGGCAATCTCTTGGGAAATTATTACACGATGGTGATCCTTTAACGGCGGAGGAGGATACTCGCTTAATCACCCGTTTAATTGAAGTTAGCCAACAATTAAAGCTAGGATTATCCCTCGATCGCTCTCAGGAATTATACTATTATTACTTCCATGGTCGTCTAGTTCTTAATTCTTTGCGGTCCAATTCAATAGATGCTGCCTGTCCCTGGCCGATGACTCAATTAAAATGGTTATTACTATTAGGACAGGTGTTAAAAGTTGATGTGAGTATTTGGCTGTAAAATCAGTCAAAGGGTGGGCAATGCTCACCCTTTGATGATTAAGTGGGTTAGGCGATGATTGCCCTGGAACTCAGGTTAACCCAGAGACTAAACCCTTAGATTTATAATGGATCATAAGTCTCTCATCGAAGGTTTACATGACTATCACGCCGATTTATGCCGCCTCAGCCGGCACAGCAACCCAGTATCCCGATGCTTTTGGGCGTTTTGGACGCTACGGGGGCAAATACGTCCCAGAAACCCTGATGCCAGCCTTAAGTGAACTAGAAACGGCCTATAATCAGTATCAAGACGACCCCGATTTTCAAGAAGAATTAAATCAACTGCTCAAGGATTACGTCGGTAGACCCAGTCCCTTATATTTTGCCGAACGTCTCACCGCCCATTATGCCAAAGCTGACGGCACTGGGGCGCAAATTTACCTAAAACGTGAAGATTTAAACCATACCGGGGCCCACAAGATTAATAACGCCCTCGGTCAGGTTTTATTAGCCAAACGCATGGGTAAAAAGCGAATTATCGCCGAAACTGGGGCAGGACAGCACGGCGTGGCCACCGCTACGGTTTGCGCTCGTTTTGGTCTAGAATGCGTGATTTATATGGGAATTCACGATATGGAACGCCAAGAACTCAATGTTTTCCGCATGAGACTGCTTGGCGCGACGGTGCAACCCGTGGCCGCCGGGACAGGAACCCTGAAAGATGCCACCTCGGAAGCGATTCGCGACTGGGTAACAAATGTGGAAACCACTCACTACATCCTTGGTTCTGTGGCCGGTCCCCACCCCTATCCGATGATGGTACGCGATTTTCATGCGGTTATTGGTCAGGAAACCCGTCAGCAAAGTCTGGAAAAATGGGGCGGTTCACCGGATATTCTCCTCGCTTGCGTGGGGGGTGGTTCTAATGCTATGGGTTTATTTCATGAGTTTGTTAAAGAAGCTTCCGTGCGTTTAATTGGTGTTGAGGCCGCCGGGGAAAGTATCGCTTCCGGAAAACACGCCGCCACCCTTACCCAAGGTCAACCGGGGGTTCTACATGGAGCAATGAGTTATTTATTACAAGATAGCGAAGGTCAAGTTATCGAGGCCCACTCAATTAGTGCCGGTTTAGATTATCCCGGAGTCGGGCCAGAACATAGCTTTTTAAAAGATAGTGGTCGCGCCGAATATTACAGTGTCACCGACAAGGAAGCACTAGAAGCTTTTCAACGAGTTTCCCGTTTAGAAGGGATTATTCCAGCCCTAGAAACTGCCCACGCTTTAGCTTATTTAGAAACTCTTTGCCCACAAGTGACCGGTAGTCCTCGCATTGTGATTAATTTCTCTGGACGGGGTGATAAAGATGTGCAATCGGTGGCTAAATATTTATCAATGAATGGTTAACAGTTATCAGTTATCAGTTATCAGGCTCTTCTAGGTTCTGTGTGATAAGTTTAACTTACATAGGGTCTGCTGAATAATGGTAAAACCCTTTTAAAATAAGGCTTTTGACCTGTTAAAGTCCGATGTTAAGTGGGTGGGTGGAATTAAATATAAGATGAACGTAGGTTGGGTTGAAGCATGAAACCCAACGCCTGCTCATGTTACGCTACCGCTAACCCATCCTACAAATAATTGTGCCTACCTACTTATATCGTGCAAATGCGCTAGTATTTAACAGTAAAGCCAACCTAGAACGGCGGGGTTTCTGACCCAATTTTTCGATGAAAATTCTTCAGATTGTTCCTTCGATTTCCCTTGTTTATGGTGGCCCCAGTCAAATGGTACTCGGTTTGTCAGCGGCCTTGGCGCAACTAGGCCAAGATGTGACCATTATTACCACCGATTCCAATGGTGACACGGGACAAGCACCCCTAGAGGTGCCTTTAGGGGTCCCTGTTAGTCAAAATGGCTATCAAATCTATTATTTTCGCTGTTCTCCCTTTCGCCGCTATAAATTTTCCCTTGATCTGTTTACTTGGTTGGCAAATAGGGCAAAAGATTACGATATCGCCCATATTCATGCCTTATTCTCCCCAGTGAGCAGTATATCGGCTTCGATCGCTCGTTACCGTCAACTGCCCTATATTCTCCGTCCCCTAGGCACCCTCGATCCGGCAGATTTGCAAAAAAAACGGCAACTTAAACAAATATATGCCAATTTTCTGGAAAAACCCAATTTAGCGGCGGCGGCGGCAGTTCATTTTACCAGTGAGCAGGAGTGTCAAACTGCCGAAAGATTTAATATAAAAACTAAGGATATTGTCATCCCCCTAGGGGTAGATTTTTTTAACCCACAAGCTCTACCCGTGGGTTTTGATCTTCCCGAAAATAAACCGATCATTCTCTATATGTCCCGTCTTGATCCGAAAAAAGGTCTAGATTTATTGCTGCCCAGTTTAGAAAGGTTGTTAGAAAAAGGCCTAGATTTTCATTTTGTCTTAGCAGGAGGCAATCCCCAGGACAGGGAGTACGAAAATCGGATTAAAAATCAGATCGAGCGGTCAATCTTGGGCAAAAATACAACAATTACCGGATTTGTGACCGGAGAAGTAAAAAATAACCTCCTCGCTAGGGCCGATTTATTTGTTTTACCTTCCTACTATGAAAATTTTGGCATCGCAGTGGCAGAAGCTATGGCTGCCGGAATTCCTGTGGTGATCTCGGACCAGGTGGATCTGCATCCTGCGGTGGCAGCAGCGGCTGCGGGATGGGTGACAGCTTGTCAGCTTGAGGATTTAACTAATACTTTGGCAACGGCTATCACTCATCCTGAAATTCGCCAACAAAGGGGGAAAAATGCCAAGGATTTAGTCTTAAATCAATATAGTTGGTCGGCGATCGCTGAACAGCTGTTAACTGTCTATGAAAATCTAGACAGACGGATTAAGATTTAGGCCATGAGGATAACCAGCACTAAAAATGCCAGTAGGGTTAAACCTGATTGCAGAAAGACGGGAAGCGCAAAAGAGTTCATAACAGTAGCTCACTTTTCTAGGGATGGCTCTACTTCCAATATACGCTTTCATCTCCGCTAATTCCTCATATTTCCGTCCCCAATGTCATCATCTCATCATTTAAGTAGGTAGGCGTTAAAAATTATCAGACACCACCCTTATCAAGGGGGGACTATAGGGTAGGGTTGATTCATGAATCAACCCTACTATGAATCAACCCTAGTACTAAGGGGGGATCGAAGCTAAAATCCATTTTTAATTTAATTAGGGTCTGCTGAAAAAGTTTTTCCTGGGGGTAGGAGTCAGTAGCCGGTCGTCAGGAG
>NZ_JAPZQJ010000235.1:0-3052 GCF_027530405.1 Microcystis sp. LE19-41.2A
AAATTATGACCTTTACACCAGCTATTGATCCAGATATTGAATACCCCGACAGTGACGGTAAACCCATGGCCGATAATACCGAACAATACGAATGGATCGTGAAAATCAAAGAAAATCTTGAGATTCTTTTTGCCACTTCTCCTAACGTTTTTATTGCTGGGGATCTGCTCTGGTATCCCGTCCAAGATAAGAAAATTACCGGACCGGTTGCTCCCGATATTATGGTAGTATTTGGTCGTCCGAAAGGAAGAAGGGGTTCCTATAAACAATGGCAAGAAGATAACATTGCTCCTCAAGTGGTCTTTGAAATTCTCTCCCCTTCTAACAGCTTAGAAGAAATGGAGCGAAAACTACTGTTTTATCAACGTTATGGAGTGGAAGAATACTATCTCTATGATCCCGATTCTCATAATTTTCAAGGATGGTTGAGACAGGAAGGACTATTAAGTTCTATACCTGAGATTAAGGGATGGGTTAGTCCTCGGTTAAAAATCCGATTTGAATTGAGAGAAGATGGGTTAGAAATTTATAGTTTAGATGGTCAGAAATTTTTGACTTCTCTTGAGTTATCTCAAAGGTTAGAACAAGAGCGTTTAAAATCTCAACGTTTAGCCGAATATATCCGTTCTCTGGGAATTGATCCCGATACTTTATAATGATATAATTGATGGGTTGTGACGAATACTAATTAACTGGTAAACTGCCGAAATTATTGTCATTGAACCTAGTCTAGGGCTATACTCAACTATGTAATCACTAAAAAAGCAAATCTATGAAAGCTTGGGCAAAATCTTTAGAAAAACCAGCAGTGGAATTTTCTGAAACCCAATTAACCCTATTATCTGGGAAAATTCCCGATGGATTGCGGGGTAGTCTCTATCGCAATGGTCCGGGGAGATTAGAAAGAGGTAAGCAAAAAGTTGGTCATTGGTTTGACGGAGATGGGGCAGTTTTAGCTGTACATTTTCATGATAAGGGAGCCAGTGCCACCTATCGTTATGTTCAGACTGCCGGTTATCAGCAAGAAAGCGCCGCTAATCAATATTTATTTCCTAATTATGGCATGAATGCCCCCGGCTTCTTTTGGAATAATTGGGGAAAAGAGGTAAAAAATGCCGCTAACACCTCGGTGTTAGCTTTACCCGATAAATTATTAGCTCTCTGGGAAGGGGGTTTTCCCCATAAATTAGATTTACAATCTTTAGAAACTCTAGGTTTAGATAATTTATCTAGCTTACAAGCAAAGGAAACTTTTTCCGCTCATCCTAAGCTAGATTTGTCCAGAGGAGAGATTTTTAATTTCGGGGTGACAATCGGTGCTAAAGTTAGTTTAAATCTCTATAAGTCTGACTCCACTGGTGAAATTATCCAGAAAAATACTTTTGAGTTAGATAGATTGTCTCTGCTGCATGACTTTGTTTTAGCAGGACAGTATCTCGTCTTTTTCGTTCCACCGATAAAAGCGGATAAATTATCGATACTGTTGGGATTTAAAACTTTTAGTGATGCTATGCAGTGGCAGCCAGAATTAGGAACAAGAATACTAATTTTTGATCGAGATTCTCTGCAATTAGTCAGTGAAAGTGTTACCGATTCATGGTTTCAATGGCACTTTGCTAATGGTTGTGTGAATGAGCAAGGCAATCTTGAAATTGTTTTTGTCCGTTATGATGACTTTAAAACTAATCAATTTTTAAAAGAAGTTGCCACGGGTGAAACCGAAACTTTAGCCATCGGAAAATTGGCAAGTGTCACCATCAATCCCCTATCAGCAAAGGTGATTAATCAGGAAATTCTCTCGGATTTAAGCTGTGATTTTCCCGTGGTTTCCCCGCAACTGGTGGGACAAAAATGGCAAAATACTTTTTTAGCTGTCCATCGTCCCGATAGCGATATTCGTCGGGAAATTATCGGACTTCCCGCTTGTTATAATCACTCCACAGGTAAGTTAACTATTGCTTATCTAGAAAGCAACTGTTATGGCAGTGAACCGATTTTTGTCTGCGATGGTTTATCTCCAGAAACGGGATGGTTAATCGTCGTGGTTTACGACGGCAATAATCACAGCAGCCAAGGGAGAATCTATGACAGTCAGCAGTTAGAAAAAGAACCCCTTTGCTGTCTGCAATTACCCAGTGTTATCCCTCCCAGTTTTCATGGTACTTGGCAAGAAAAATCAGAAAAAGGCAATATTTAGAAAACGGGTTTCTGCGAGAAACTATTTAGAAAATGGGTTTCTTCGAGAAACCCGTTTTCTGGACTTGTGAGAGAGAAGCTTTATTCGATTTCTCTACGGTTGAAGATTTAATCAATTGGTTAAATACTTTAACTGCTTAGTTCTTATGTTAGCGTTCACCTTCTGACAACAACCCACTAAAATTGTCATAATGAAACAAACAACCGCCAATTATGATGAACCCTGGAAAGAAGCATTAAGCGAGTATTTTGAAGCGTTTTTATACTTCTTCTTTCCTGAAGTTCACCAACTAATTGATTGGACAAAAACTCCCGAATCTCTAGAAAAAGAACTCAAACGGATTACCGCTTCAGCAAAGACAAAAAAACGTTTCGCTGACAAACTCTATAAAGTTTGGTTACTCAGGGGTGAAGAAGTGTGGATTTTGATTCATATTGAAATTCAAAGTCAATACGAAGAAAATTTCCCTCAGAGGATGTATATTTATAACTATCGGGCCTTTGATTTGTATCAGAAACCAGTTATCAGTCTCGCTATATTAGGAGATGAACGAGTAAATTGGCGACCAGATTCCTATAATTATACTATCGCTGGTTGTGAAGTCAGCCTCAAATTCCCAACGGTTAAATTACTGGACTATGAGGAAAGATGGACAGAACTAGAAGCAAGTAGCAATCCCTTTGCTATAATAGTCATGGCACACCTGAAAACAAAAGCGACTACCGGGAAGCTGCCACAACGGGAACAGTGGAAGTGGAAGTTAATCAGGGGATTGTATGAAAAGGAGTTCGAGAGGGAACAGATAATTAAACTGTTTGAAATCATCGACAATATGATGACTTTATCCCCTGAATT
>NZ_JAPZQJ010000241.1:0-7172 GCF_027530405.1 Microcystis sp. LE19-41.2A
TAGGGCATACCGGAACCTTTGGGCTCGATCCAATAAACGCTTGGGGAGAGAATACCTCTACTTTTTCAGAAGCAATTCTGTCTAAGCAAGTAATCTCTGTGAACCAAGAATCCCCGTCTCTTTAGAGCGGGGAGTGTCAAATCGGTAAACGCTGAATATCTCGGTTAGAACCAATCACCACCATGGCTAAATCCTTGTATAATCTTTCTTGGGGATTGGGGTTAATCTTGAATTTTTCCGCATTACCGACAGCGACAATATTTAACCCATAACGATTACGAATTTCTAACTCTGCTAGGGTTTTACCGTGAAAAGCTTCCGGGACTTTTAACTCGACAATACTATGTTCGGGATCGAGATCAAATCGTTCTAAAATTGATGGTCTAGTTAAACGGTGCGCTAACTCACAACCAGCATCGTATTCGGGAAAAACTACTAAATCTGCACCAACTTTTTTGAGTAATTTTCCATGGATTTCTGTGGAGGCTTTAGCGGCGACAAAATTAACCCCCGCTTCCTTACAATTGAGAGTAGTAATGATACTTTCTTCCACGTATTTACCAATAGCGACAATCACCGTATCGGTTTCAAAAATTCCCGCTTCTCGCAGGGCGTTAGGTTTGGTAGAATCAAGCTCGATCGCATTATCTACTATTCGATCGGATAACGCTTGTGCTACTAATCCTTCGTCAATATCTGTCGCTACCACTTGATAACCTTGTTTGCGTAAGGTTTCACAGACGGCGCGCCCAAATCTGCCTAATCCGATGACGGCAAATTGACGATTTTGGGGACGCATACTACTAAAAAATTTAATTGATTGCATAATTTGAAGTTAAACTGTTACGCATTTAAAATGCTAGTGTCAATGAGTGAGGAGACAGGAGAAACTGATAACTGATAACTGATATTAATTATCCCACTAAAAGGTTTTCTTCGGGGTAATTAATAACTGTTGGTTTCGGATCGCCGATGATAGCCGCTATTAAAAGTATAACTCCTACCCGTCCCAGATACATCATAAAAACAATAATTAACTTAGAAATCGGCGATAAAGCGGCGGTTATCCCCATAGATAGGCCGACAGTTCCAAAGGCAGAAACTACCTCAAAAAACAGCTGAATCATTTGAAAATCTGTCTCCACAAATGAGATGGCTAGGGTGGAGACAATAATCGCTATAACCGAACCAAAAACCACCGCCATTGACTTTAAAATTAACGGCATAGGAATGCGTCTTTGATAAAGAGTCACTTCTTCACGACCTCTTAAAACCGAGCGAGTACAATTATATAAAATCCTAACAGTTGTGGTTTTAATACCTCCCCCTGTACCGCTAGGACTGGCTCCTATAAACATGAGAGCCATGGTAATTAATAAACCTTCTACGGAAATTTTACCAATATCAATGGTATTAAATCCGGCTGTTCTCGATGTTACCGATTGGAACCAAGCGGCCAGCAATTTATCTTTAAGTGATAAATTAGCTAAAGTGTCACCATTTCCCTGTTCAGTAAGTAAAAAAGCCAAGGTTCCTATCACTAATAAAAATATAGTTGTGCTGATAGCAACTTTATAGTTAAGGGAAAAAACAAAGCCTTTTCGTTTATATTGAAAGCGGTAAATAAACCAAGTGTAAAACTCGATAATTACTTGATAACCGATACCTCCAAAAACGATCAATCCTGTGATAGCTAAGTTAATAATAATTGAGGATTGATAGGACATCAAGTTATCTTTAAACAAGCCAAAACCCGCATTATTCCAAGCACTAATACTATGAAATAAAGATAACCACACTGCATATCTAAAATCATACTTTTGGGCGAAGACAGTTAACATAACCAAAGTTGCTGTTAACTCAAAAACTAGAGTAGTAGCAATCACTGATTTCATTAAACTTTGACTACCTTGTAGGAAAGGTCGATCGAAGGATTCTTGAATCGCTAACTTCTGTCTCAGGTCAAATTTTCGCCCAATTAATAACATTAAAAAAGTGGTAGTGGTCATATAACCCAAACCTCCCACTTGCACTAATAAAGCAATAAATAATTGACCCCAAAAAGAAAAATAAGTCCCCGTATCTACTACTGCTAAACCCGTAACACAGACAGCAGAAGTGGAGGTAAAGAGGGCAACAATTGGGTCATTCCAAGTGCCGCTAGTGGTAGAAACAGGCAACATCAACAGGGAAGTTCCCGCTAAAATTACCGCAATAAATCCCAAGCAAATTGTCCGGGCAATCGTCATATAAATTCCTTAGTGAAAGTAGCTAAGAGAAGATTGTTTTTTGGCTAACACTTCTTGATAAACTAACTGTAAGCGATCGATATTTTTGCTGAGACTGTAAGAGTCTAAAACTCTTTGACGGGCTTTTTGTCCGAAAATTGTTGTTAATTCGGGATGATCTCGTAATACGGGCAAGAGAGTTTTTAATTGGGTAATTAGTCCTTTAGTATCTAGAACTATTCCCGCACCTTTTAACACTTCCCCATCGGCCCCCACATCCGTAGCCAGACAAGCAACACCGCAGGCCATCGCTTCCAAGAGGGAAATCGATAAACCTTCCACTAATGAGGGCAAAATAAAGCCGTCAACCCCGCGCAAAATTTCAATTCGTTTATTTTCATCGCCGATAAAACCTAACCAGATAATACCATCTTCTTCTCCATAAAAAGGTTTAAGGGAAGGAGTTAACGGACCATCGCCCACAATGAGCAGTTTGCATCTATCACCTAAACTGGTTTTTTTCCAAGCTTTCAATAAAGATTCTACATTTTTCTCCGGCATGATCCGACCGAGATAAACAAATAAACAATCGGCATTATATTGAGCTTTAATATTCGAGGGTCCTGGACAATACTTATTAACATCAACCCCATTGGGAATAATTGCTAATTTTTCTTCGGGAACTCCCAATTTAACTAAAAAATCCCGTTGAGAGGTGGAAAAAATAATTACTTTATCGTAATTAGCTAAAAAAGGGGCGTGTAGTTGGTAGGTTAATAATTGGGTACTAGAGATGAGATTGCGAATTTTACTATCAAAAGCCGGGTGAAAAGTCGCCACCAGAGGCAAATCTAAAGACTCACAAATTTCCGGTAGCAGAAAATCGAGGGGAGACAGGGGTAAGGACGCATGAACTAGATCGGGTTTCAGTTCCCTGAGCTTATCCTGTAGAACCCGACTCGATTTCAGGGTGGGAATAGTATAGACTTGGGAACTATAGAGACGTGGCAGGGTGATTTCGTCGTAAAAGTCGGGCCAATCGCTGACAGTGGGTTTTTCGGAAGAAAAATGCAGAAAACTGACTTGATAATCTCGATCGAGCAGGGAATTAGTCACTTCTCGCCCATAGGTAACGTTACCGCAAAAAGGAGATTTTTTTCCTAACCAGGCAATGTGCATTGAGATTCTCTTAAGAAAAAGTTAATTTAGCCAAATATCAGCTTACTAAATTAGCCGTAAAATTAAAAGCTAATAGAGTACCTAAAACAATAGACCTCTTGCAGAAATCAAAAATCGTTGTTAGGGTTAGGAGTCAGTAGCCAGTAGTCAGTAGTCAGGAGAATTAAAAATGAGCATTAATCAATTAAATGGTCTATTTGCAGATTTTATGCCATTTAATCCTTATTTTTGCCGTTTTTGAACCATGAAAAATTAATTATGCAAGAGGTTTAATTAATTATCCATCTAAACCGTCAGCCCTCAGTCGAACGCTTTTTCACCGGATTAGTAAACAGTGAACTAAAAACTCAAATCTGATCCCTGATAAGCTGTCTCCTGTCGACCGTCTCCTGTCGACCGTCTCCTCACCTAAGGGAAGATTTTTGCTGTTTGCAGGAGATCTACTGATTCACCGAGGACTTGCGACGACGACAGCGTTCTGAACAGTATTTGACCTCATGCCAACAGTTTTGCCACTTTTTGCGCCAAGTAAAGGATAAACCGCAAACGGGACAAATTTTACTGGGAAGATCGGACTTCGATATCTGACGTGCCATGATTAAAATTAAAAAGTCAAAAACTGCGCCTTATCTATGAGTGTAGATGAAAATAATCAGAGTTCCCCACGTGATCGCCTGAGAATTATTTTAGTTGAACCAGCCGGAGCCTTAAATGTGGGTTCCACTGCCAGAATTATGCGGAATATGGGCTTAAGTCGCTTAATTATCGTCAATCCCGCCTGTGATATCCTTGCAGAAGAAGCGCGACGCATGGCAGTACACGGAATTGAAGTCCTAGAAAACTGTTCACGGGTAGCCACCCTTGGGGAAGCTTTGCAGGGTTGTCATCGCATCATTGCCACCACCTCGAAACCCCGTCACCTGAATACTCCCCTCGAAACACCCCGGGCTGCTTTACCCTGGTTACTCACCCCTAACCTGGAATCGGCCTTAATTTTCGGGCCAGAAGACCGGGGTTTAAGTAACAGCGAACTGAACCACGCCCAGCGTTTTGTCGGTATTCCCGCTAATCCTCAATATTCCTCCCTTAATCTGGCCCAAGCGGTGGCGGTTTGCTCCTACGAACTGTACCAAATGGCGACGGAAAATAGGCTCGAACCCCCGTTAGAAACGCTCCCCAATGCCACTTTTGAGGCTCTAGAAGGCTATTATCAGCACTTGGAGAGCTTTTTGCTCAAAATTGGCTATCTTTACCCCCACACCGCCGCCGCTAGGATGGAGAAATTCCGGCAATTTTATCATCGGGCCCGGCCCACGGTGGAGGAATTAGCCCTGCTGCGGGGCATTATCGGTCATATTGAAAGTATCGGGCAACTTTTTCTCGGTCTTGATAGTCTCAAGGGCAAGAAAAAAAATTCTCCTAGCGATCGATAATAAATCTGGATACCCTTGAGGAAAACCGTGACTCGTCAAGTAACTCGTCGTCCTACTAAAGTCCAATCTGGCCCTGGGTCCCCTAGGTCCATGGACTTAAACAACAAAAAAAAGTCTTTACCGGTTAAAAGGGCAAAAAAACAGCGTAAAACTAACCTAATCGCCTCTTTTCTCCTTCAGGTTCTTCGCTTCTCTATCCTTGGTGTCGGTTTAGGTGCGATCGCTGGTACGGTTTTAACGGTGGTGGATCCAAGCAAATTACCCCTACACCCAAAACCCACCGCTACTAATTCCCCGACTCCCAAACCCGTCACCCCAAAACCGACCACCTTAGTTTTAAACGAAAATCTCAGCAGCCTTAACCAGAAATTACAGGCTTTAGCGGTCAAATATCCGAAATTAAAGGCGGGAGCTTTATTTATTGACCTCGATAACGGTGCTTACGCTAATTTTCGAGAAGATACTATTTTTGCTGCCGCTAGTACGATTAAAATCCCGATTCTGGTGGCCTTTTTTGAGGATGTGGACGCGGGGAAAATTCGTCTCGATGAAACCCTTGTGGCCACTAAGGATGTCCTGGCCAGTGGGTCCGGGGATATGCAGTATCTAGGAGTGAATAAAACCTATACTGCCCTAGAAACCGCCACTAAAATGAACGTAATTAGCGATAATACCGCTACTAATATGTTAATTAAGCGCATGGGCGGCAAAAAGGCTCTTAATCAGCGTTTTCAAGCTTGGGGTTTGACCAGTACGGTAATTAATAACCCTTTACCAGACTTGGAAGGAACCAATACCACAAGTCCGAGAGATTTGGTGACAATCTTAGGAAAAGTTAATCAAGGGGAATTACTCAGTTTACGTTCCCGCGATCGTCTATTGAATATTATGCAGGAAACGCGCACTCGCACCCTGCTGCCCCAAGGTATCGAGAAATCCGCCGATATTGCCCATAAAACCGGTGATATTGGCTCGATGTTAGCGGATGCGGGGATTATTGATATGCCCAACGGGAAACGCTATCTAGGAGCAGTGATGGTGAAACGTCCCCACAATGATAGTAACGCTAGGACTCTGATTCAACAAATATCGCGCACGGCCTACCAACACTTTAAATGGTATCAAACTCAACCGGCAGCCAAACCGCAACCAGTCGCCCAGTCTTCTCCCTCTCCTAGTCCAGTCGTTAGTCCTAGTCCGGGTAATTAGGGTTTGCGGCAAAAAGTTTTTCGTGGGGGTAGGGTGTGGGGTGTGGGGTGTGGGGTGTGGGGTGTGGGGTGTGGGGTTTTACCCATTTTCAGGTGGTCAATTACCTAATTTTCAGGGAAAAAGTCCAGGAATTTTGCCCCCGATCCCCGCAATGGCTGGCACTTTTTGAGGGAAAAAAAGTCTAAAAGTCTTATCCAACAAGGTTTTTAGATTTATTAAGCAAACCCTAATTAGCCCCTAGGTTAAATTATTGGCTAAAAGATGGGCCAATTGTTCGGCATTTGCCCGGGGGGAAAGACGAGGAAGGATTTTTTCCCCCGTGGCCAGTTTTTGACAGAGGACGGGGATTTCGTACTGATAAGCGTTAAACCAATCCTCTCGACTGGTAATGTCCCTAATTTCTAACTGCCACTCCGGTTGACGGATTTTTTCTAGTTTCTCTAGCAACCCTTCGCAAAGATGACAGTCCGGTTTACTGTATAAAATTAGTTCTATGGTAGTCATAAATATTTATGTTCATTACCTCCACGATTAGTCTCTCATCAACAATTCTACAAACTCCCACACCCACACCGACTTTAAATAATAATTTAGTTAATTCAGGTTCTCAAGATCTAGTCTATATCGGTGTGTTTCTTCTGGCAATCACCCTAGTCATTGTTATTGGTATTATCAATCAAAAAATTGAATACGCTCTCATTTTTGCCGCCACTCTCACTGCTATTTTAGTTGCTTTCTTCTGGTTTTTATAAGTCCTTCAACCAAGGGGATTGAGGTGATGGTCATTCTGACTTCCCCGACCGACTCCTAACACCCTATATACAAGCAAAACGATCGGACTTATAATATAATTGTATTGATTGTCCCTTGTTGCTAGAATCACCCCAAATTGACTCAATGGGTTTATAAACGATGACAACCCTAGATATTGCTACCGATATTGTCTGTCCTCCCACCGATTTATGGAGTGATGAACCACCCGTGGAAAGTGATCTGCATTTACAACAAATTATTTTATTATTATCTTGTCTTGATTGGCTCTGGCAAGATAGAAACGATTACTATGCCTCGGGCAATTTGACTATTTATTATAACGAAAGACAACTGAAACAGCGAGATTTTT